>CAMUFS010000349.1 GCA_947088195.1 uncultured Clostridia bacterium | reverse complement strand
AACCGAGATCTGAAAAATATTGTAGATAATCAGATAGCCTGTCAATATAATCAGCAATGTCACTCCAATCACAGCAAACACTGTGCCAGAGTCCATGGTTGAGGACATATAAGCCCAATTTGTATTCGCCTCAATATAATTTGGCGCCTCGCTGTCTCTTACATATCCACTCTCTGTGATAACACGGTCAAGCTTCTGTGATAATCCGACGGTATCCTTAAACATAATATAACTGTTAATCACTCCAGTCATAGAATAATCACTTTTATAGCTGTTGTAAAGCTCATCTATATGTTCCTCCACATAGGCACGGGATGTCACCATTATGGAAACATTGAAAACGGGATCTGCCTCCCACCAGCCAGACAATACAAAATCTCTTGTCACCTCCTTGCCATGAACCACCATGGTAAGCGTAATAGGGGCACCAACCTCTGGCTCAACATGAAGAAGCTTTAATGTCTTCAAATCCATCATAATCTCATTGACAGCCTCTGGTTTTCTTCCTGCTATTGGCTCACAAAAACCAAGCTTTATACCAACATCATCCATATAGTAAAGCTCTCCATGCCGCTTTAATAACTCCTCATTCTTTATCTCGTCACAGATAATACGATTGTAAGAAATCTCTTTAATCAGCGGATGATTTTTCATGGCCTGATACTCTTCCTCTGTGAGATATTTCAGCACCGCCATACCATCACCACCTGCCTGACGCATGGTCTGGCGCTGGATATTTTCCACCATACCACTTGCTATGGTAAATAGCGCAGTAAATAAGATAGATGTCAATATAATAGCAATTACCGCAATACTATTGCGAATCTTTCCCGCACGAAAGTTTTTGTCCGATAATTGGTAAATTGTTTTCTTGTTCTTAACCTTAAACATCTACCTCTCCTCCTTTTCATAAGAAGAGGTGGCGATCTTTCCATCCTCTATACGAATAATGCGATCTGCCATCTGGGCAATCTCTTCATTGTGTGTGATCATCACAATCGTCTGCCGAAATTTATTGCTGGTGATCCGCAAAAGCCCCAGCACATCTTGGCTAGTCTTGCTGTCAAGATTTCCCGTTGGCTCATCGGCAAGTACAATGGCGGGCTTTGAGGCGAGTGCTCTTGCTATTGCTACCCTCTGCTGCTGCCCTCCTGACAATTCACCCGGCAGTCGCCCTGTCTTTTGCTCCAAACCAAGCGTGTGAATAATGCTGTCAAGATGATTTTGATCCACCTGATTTCCGTCAAGCTCAACTGGAAGTACAATATTTTCATAGACATTTAGAACAGGAACCAGATTATAACTCTGAAAAATAAAACCTATCTTTCTGCGCCGAAATATTGTAAGCTCATCATCCTTAAGAGAAAAAATATCTTTTCCTGATACCTCCACCTTCCCGGAGGTAGGTCTGTCAAGCCCTCCAATCATATGAAGCAGCGTGGACTTTCCACTGCCTGATGTTCCCACAATAGCGACAAACTCCCCGTCCTCCACGGAAAAATTGACACCATCAAGTGCTTTTACCGTTGTCTCACCACTTCCATAATACTTTTTCAGATCTGTTGTCTTTAATATATCGCTCATATTTTCTCCTTTCTTCTGCTACATTATCCTATAAAGAACCATTGCCATTTCTTTATCATGTATAATCTAACAAAAGAATCTTTCCACACTCTTTCTCAATTCTTACAGTTTCGAAAGATTTATCTGTTTTGACAGATATATAGAAAACACAGAGCCTTTTCCTATTTTGGAGGATACCTTTATATAGCCCCCTTCCTTCCCGACAATCTCGCGTGCCAGATATAAACCAATTCCAGTTCCCTTCTCCTCACTGACACAAGGGGAGCGATAAAATCGCAAAAAAATTTTTGCTATATCCTCCTCCGCGATTCCTATGCCTGTATCTGCGACATCAATCCGCACAAACATCTCATATTCTTGCACAGACACACTGACCCTGCCTCCAGATGGAGTGTATTTTACTGCATTATCAAGCACATTGTACAAAGCCTCCTTCGTCCACTTGCCATCAAAAAAGGCGGTAATCCCTGCCTTTACCTCCGGCAGCTCTACCGCAATCTGCTTCTCCTTTGCAAGAACAGAACAATATAGACCAGCAAATAAGTGTCTCACCTGTTGAATCTTTGGAACAAGTACTATCATTCCATTTTCAAGCCTTGAGAGCTTGATTAACGATTGAATCAAAAAATTAAGCTTTTCTGCCTGCTGCTCAATCTGCTTGGCAAGCTCCCTCTCCTCCCTTTGCAGCTCTTCCTTCCTATTATAATTCTCTTCACCAGAATCTTCCTCACACAAATCCTCTTTTTGAAACGCTTCTGAGAGAAGCTGTGAATACAAAAGAATATTGGCAATCGGTGTCTTGGTCTGATGAGAAATATTGCCAACCAGCTCTTCTGTTGCCTCCTTCTGTTCTGTAAGCTGCCTCTTTGATATACTGCCCAATGAAAGATAGCGATACAGCTTTGCCTCCAATCTGGACAAACGATCCTCAGAAAAATACTTTTCCGTCAAAGTACCATCGATCGCGTCATCCACCATCTGCTCCATACTCAACAATAGAACTTCCACCTTCTTATATCCAATCCACAACGCTGCCAAAAGAAAACATATGATTGACAACAATATGCCATTGATCTCCATCCTTTATTCCTCTTTCTCCAAGCTATAACCCACGCCATACACTGTTTTTATCGGGATTCCGGGCAGCTTCTCACGAAGTCGCCTCACTGTCACAGAAAGAGTGTTTTCCTCCACATACTCCGCTCCATCTGACCAAATGCGATCCATCAAAAGCTCTCTTGTCAATGTGACGCCTCGATTTGCCACCAAAAGCTTCAAAAGCTTTTGTTCCGTTTTGCTTAATCCCACACTTCTTCCATCCACAAAGAAAAGCATCTGATCAAAATCAAAAGAAAATGCACCCTGCACAAACCTCTCTTCCTTTGGCTCCTTCCTTCGAAGCACGGCATTCACTCTCGCCCTTAACACCATCAAAGAAAATGGTTTTGTAATATAATCATCTGCTCCCATCTCAAGCCCGGTCACAATATCAATCTCCATATCATTT
>CAMUFS010000348.1 GCA_947088195.1 uncultured Clostridia bacterium | reverse complement strand
GCACTTCTCAGCAATCTCATGGATCAGCTGCCTTGCCTCGTTGGAGAAAACAACCTTATTGTCCGCTTTGACAATATCCATATCGAGCAAATCTGCTATCATATCATCAAGTTTTTTCATCCTCACCATCTCCTTCCTCCAATCCATCCAGCCTGCCGGATAAAACCAGTGCTGTGGCCTCGATCACAATGCTCATTAATGTCATATCCAATTCATCCCAGTTTATATGCCCTTTGGCTTGGAACTTCGCATTCTGCCCTGCTGTTTTCTGCGTAGTCATCTGAATAAGGTCATATACATATTCTTTTAAAGACTGAACATTGCCTTTCTGCGCTCCATCCATCAGGAAATACCACATGGTATCTTTTATTTTATTTGCTGGATTCTCCTTCATGTCTCGCCTCCGTCTCATCCTTTTCAATCCCGGCCATCCGTCCGACCTGCTCAATATGAAAACGATAATACTCTTTTTCAGGGACAGCTCCCCACTCTTCTTTTCCGGTTCCGATAGATAATTTGCACATGACCTCCACTTCCGGAGAATCACGTCTATATCCGTTCTGGAGAATGACCGGCAGCGCCTTAATTGTGCCCTGGGTCCTAAGCAGCTCCAGAACCGTCTCCGTTTCCTCGCTGGGAAATCCCAGCCAGTGTATAATCCTCACGGTCCAATACGGTTTTATCTCCCGGTATTCATCTTTTTTCTCTCCGGAAAGTATCATATTAAGCCACTTGCGCTCTATGGGAAGTATCAGCATAGTTCACTCGCCTCCTTTGGTAAATGGTTTTCCTTTATCTTTCTCAGATTATCCAATGCCCTCTGCAGATCATCCTCTACCCGCCCTAATTCTTTCGGATAGCTGCTGCTCAGAGCATTATCCAGATCCTTTAGTGCATCATCCACATTTCGGCACCAGCGCCACCCAAATATCTGATGCTTTTCCAAAATCTTCTCAATCTTACGGAGCTGCTCAAGCTGTCCCTCCACATTGCTCAGGCGCTCAAGCCTCTCCTGACAATTTTTGAGATCCTTTGCCATCTTACTTCCGAAATCTCTCCCTATCTTCCTCTTTTCGCTCTGATCCGCGAGATAGTCTCTGGCATATTCTGCCCGATCCTCATAAAACGGTATCCGCTCCTGATCCAGTCGGCTGTAAATGATATACTTGTAAACTCCCACCGGCTCCTCGATTTTCCGATAAACCGCCCTTCTCTTTTTCAGGAGTTTCCCTGTTTCGGGATAATAGTAGATCAGGCCGACATTTTCCGGAATTTCATCCTTTGCCACCAATCCCACAGGAACCACGAAATAAAATTCATTACAGTATTGCAGATACAAATGCCATTTGTTATCTCCAAGGAAATCGCTGCGGCTTACCTTGATTTCATATCCGGTTATACACGGCGCCGTATAGCTTCTGGTCATTGCCAGTCCGTCAAATTTGAGCATTCCTTGTGGATCCGGAAAGTATGTAGAGCAGGTTTTGCACTCTGTAAGGAAATAATCCTTCGGATGGTATTTAGCCAGCGCTTTCTTTATTTCTGTTGATGTTACTTTTAGCACCTGTCTCACCTCCTTCTTTCTTGGCCTCTTTCCCCCTGCCACTATATTTCACAGCTAAAGCCATCGCATCCTCTCCAACATCATCTTTTCTCTCTTTCGCTTCCATTTTCTTTTTACACTTCTCCAGCTGCTTTTCGTAGTCATATTCAATCTGTTCTGCCAGCCGGTCGGCCATCTTCGTGAACACGCCCCGATAATATGCCTGGTAAAAGACATCATCAGCCTTTATTTCATCCAACATATTTATATAATCGTGCAGCATACAGATGATCAGCACCACATCATAGTATGAACAGCTGACAACATAGTCACACATCAGGCGGAGATTGATAGCTTTTTCAATCATCACCTTCTTTTCTTCCTCCCGGGACATTTCTTGTTCGACCTCATGGAGAAACTGAAACAGGAACCACAGCCGTTCTTTTTTATCCATCACTTTCCACCTTTCAACTAAATTTCCACGCATCCATTCCATACAGATTGTGGCTTTTCCCTGTCAGAGTGATCTTATCTGTAAATTCCTCTCTGCAGCTTTTCTTCGCTGCCCTTCTCATTCCCCGAGAAGTGCATCTCTTAATATGCCGTTTGTATCCAGGACCGACAAATCTGTTTTTATGATACATTCCCATAGGCACCTCCTATTTTTTTATCAGCCTTATCCTTTTTCTGTTCCTTCTGGCTCCATAATCAGACATAACAAATTCTGGACATTCCTCTTTGCGCTGATACTGTTTCCGGCAATCTCCATCATATGCCCGGCAGTCATCACAGTTGAAGCACGGCTCCTGCATCTCCCCGGGCTTAACTCTGTCCAGTGACTGCTCCGCATTATTCACGCAAAACTCGCATAGACAGTTGGCACATAGGCATACCGGATCTCTTACCTTTTCAAACAGCTGCTCAAATTGTGTTCGGGGCGGTATCTGTTCGCTTTCTGCCGGTTTCTCTATGAAATCAAATATATCCATCTGCCTATACATATTACCTCCCACCATGCGCAATATAAAATATTATGAGGCGCTTTCCATCAAGGTATTAAGCTGATCTTCAAGACTCATTCTGCGGTAATCATCGTAACAATCAGGACATATAAAATAATCGCCTTCACGATGAAAAGTCTCCCCCATTTCCAACAGCTCTTCAAGATCATCATCTGTAAACTGCTCTCCACATAATGCACATTTCATATAATCAATCTCCTTTAATTACTGGATAAGAGAATGCCGTTGTTCAATTATGCGTGGCATTGAAATTCTCCATGGCCCACTTATTCCCCGTTGCCGCTACCGCAAGCCGTGTACGCTCCTGCGGTGTCAAGATCCCATGCGGAACGCTGTCCAGCGCCTCCATAGTTCCGCAGTCATCACATATCATAGTCTTATTGTCAGTTCTCGATACGGCCAGAAGCCTCTCAAATTTTCTTCCACATTTCGGACATATCTTCATACCAAACCTCCAAGATCTTCAAAAGTCATCTGAATATTAGCCGGCTCAAAGTTCATCCACAGCACTTCTTTTTTCTTGGAGCAGACCTGGGAATAAGATGTATTTTCCCG
>CAMUFS010000347.1 GCA_947088195.1 uncultured Clostridia bacterium | reverse complement strand
GCCATTTCTGGACACACCAAAGGGAAGCTCTGACGGCGGTTATGCTGTAGCAGATTTTAGAAAGGTGCAGCCGGAGCTGGGCACAATGGAGGATCTGGAAAAATTGACAGCCGCGTGCCATAAGAAAAATATAAATGTGTGCATGGATTTTGTGATGAATCATACCTCCGATCAGCATGAATGGGCAAAAAGAGCAAGAAACGGCGAGGGGGAGTATATGAGCCGTTACTTCTTCTTTGACAATGAAGAGATACCAAAACAATATGAAATGACAGTGCCTCAGGTATTTCCAACAACGGCGCCGGGAAATTTTACATGGCTGGAGGATATAAAGCATTATGTAATGACTTCCTTTTATCCATATCAATGGGATTTAAACTATGCCAATCCCAGAGTATTTAATGAGATGATCTACAATTTCCTTTATCTGGCAAATAGAGGAATTGATGTGATCCGCATTGACGCGGTGCCTTATATATGGAAAGAACTGGGAACAAGCTGCAGAAATCTGCCAAGAGTGCACACCATCGTTCGCATGATGCGCATGATAAGTGAGATTGTCTGTCCAGGAATCCTGATGCTTGGAGAAGTTGTGATGGAGCCAGAGAAGGTGACACCTTACTTTGGAACAATAGAAAAACCAGAATGTCATATGCTCTATAATGTCACCACTATGGCAACCACATGGCATACAGTGGCAACTAGAAATGTAAGCTTACTCAAGCAGCAGCTAGATATTGTCAATTCTCTGCCAAAACAATATGTATTTTTAAATTACTTGAGATGCCATGATGACATTGGCTGGGGGCTTGATTATCCCACTCTTCAGATGAGTGGCATGGAGGAGCGCAGCCATAAGAAATATCTCAATGATTATTTTCAAGGCTTTGCCGGTTACAGCAACAGCCGCGGAGAGCTTTACAATGCAGATCCAGTTACCGGAGATGCACGTTTCTGCGGGACAACGGCTTCCATGTGCGGGATAGAGATGGCCAAGGAGCATGGAGAGGAAGAGGCACTTTCGCTTGCAATCCGGCAGGATCTGATGTTACATGCCTATATGTTTATGCAGTCAGGAATCCCTGTTTTATATGGAGGGGATGAGATAGCACAGCTCAATGATTACAGTTATAAGAACGATCCCAATAAAAAGGAGGATTCACGATATATTCACCGCGGGAAGATGGATTGGAAAGCGGTGGAAAAGATAAGTGATCCCCAAACGGTGGAAGCAAGGATATTTGCAGGACTTGGGCAGTTGGAACGGCTGAGAAAGACAGAAAAGGCGTTTTTAACAACAGCAGACTGTTGGACTATTGATACGTATACAGATAATATATTGTGTATGGTTCGAGAGTATGAAGGGGAGAGAATACTGGGACTGTTTAATTTCAGTGAATATGAACAGACAGCGTGGATAAAAGAAGAAGGGATGTATTGGGATCTCTTGACACAGAAAGAATGGCAGGCACAGAATGTGATGGTGCCGGCATATGGGTATTTTTATTTGAAGAGAAAGGTAGAATGATATTTGTTAATACGAAATTTTGAAATTGTTTTTTAGAATGGGTGGGTTCGCCCAGAGAACTGGCTATCATCCTCTGTCACCCCGCTCCCGCTTAGTTCAAAACGTAGCGGACACTAAGCTCGTGAGAAACCTCGCTGAAGTGTACCACATAATTCGCAAGCTCATTATGTGCCGACGTTTTTCAATAGGTTCCGTAGGACAATAGCCAGTTCTCTGGGCTACTTTCCTGGTTGTTTTGGAAGTGTTTTTCTGCTTTTTTCTTATTAACAGAATAGGATGAAATTTACAGCACCTTTGTAAAACAAATAATTCTGTTTGCTTCTCTAAAATTCACGGCTTTATGAAAGTGAAAGCTGTCAATATTATTTATTTCGCAATCACTGGCAAATTCTTGACAGCCTTTTTCTTTTGCCCATGCCTCACATTCTGCTAGTAATTGTTTTGCATACCCTTTATTGCGATATTCTTCTTTGATAAAAATACCCTCTAAGTAGCCAACAGGAGTTGTTTTTGTACCTTCTACATAGTCATATCGCAACTGACATTGAGCAAAACCAACAGGTATATCGCTTTCAAATTTCAAAAAGAACTGAGCGTTTTTTTTCGTAATAATTTCAGAAAATTCCTCAAACAATTCATCAACAGAATGATTGCTCCACATCAATACCGCCAAGTTTGTTAATGCTGCTAAGTCGCCTTTTTCTGCTTTTCGTACCATAACAAGTCCTCCGAATTTGTAGTTGTTCTTTTAGTTATGTCATGCCCAACTCTGTGCGTGATCCAATTTGAAGTTCATGAAATTGCCCGCATCCATGTTTGGCAACATTTAAAGCAAAAGAGAGAGATAATTTATAAATTTCTTTCAAGAAAGTTCAGTATTATAACATGCTCTCTCGCCTCCAATGTATTTGGGGCGAGTTCGTGCGTAGACTACTCTGGCATTTCCAAGTGTGTGGACAGATAAACGTACAGGTACTGCGACTTGTTTTAGGTGCATCCCAATTAATGTATCACCAATATCTATCCCTGCGTCTGCGGCTATTTTTTCTACAGCGACCGGATGGGAAAAGGTATGATATGCAGCGGTGGCAAAGGAACCTCCTGCTTTGGGCTGTGGAATAACATTGACTATTTCCAGATTTTTTTTGATAGCAGTTGTTTCTTCTATTATTAATGCGCGATTTAGATGTTCGCAGCATTGTGCAGCAAGCTCTATTCCGTGTGCAGTAGCTGATTGATATATCCCTTCAAAAATAGATTGTCCGGCTTCTGCGCTGGAAAAAGAACCTATTTGATGTCCTAATACCTCACTGGTGGAGCAACCTACCACAAGAAGCTGTCCTTTGGAAAGCCCAGAAGCTTTTATAAATTCTGCTGTAATAAAATAAGCTTGATCTTTTAAAATATCTAATGAAAAATCTTCTGTCATAACAATCCCTCATTTCTATATGATAAAACTATTTTCTTTTTTTGATTTATTTTATCATACACATTTTTCGCAGAAAATGCAATATAGTTAAAAATGTTCATTTGTATAATATATACTTTATACAAAATATAGTTATCGCTTATTTGTAATAGGAGAATCATGTTC
>CAMUFS010000346.1 GCA_947088195.1 uncultured Clostridia bacterium | reverse complement strand
TGTGCAAAACATAAGTTACAGGCTCTAAATGAAAGCTTGGTTTTTGTTTGTTTGGTTGAGTGAATTTTGTCAAAGTGTGCTCTGTCAGTAAAAAAGGATATTGGAATGTTGCCAGATACTATATGTAAGACCATTCATCAGTACAATAAAGAACCTCTTTCCAATGAGGATATGCGAAAACTTTTGGAAATTGCTAAGGATTACAGCATAGTTAAGGATTATGTCTATTTTCGATTTGGAGGAATTGGCAGTCTGAGTAAACTTTATCCCGGCTATACAGTTCAAAATGAGATGACACAGAGTGGTCTTCGTGCTAAGCTGGGGCTGCCTTCTGTATATTTTTATCTGGCTGTTTTTGATGCATTAGGTGATATTAAGAGTCAGTGGACAAGAACCAAGACAAAGATTTCTACCTTAGTGTCTGAGAATGAGAATTTTTTGGCAGAAGAAAGACATTATCTTCGGTTTTTGCTCCGAGTGAGCAATGCTTTTGAAGCCGTTCTTAACAACCAGACAATCGCACTTCCAAAGGAAATACAAAAACAGTATGATATGCTTTCTGAAGCTGTGGATACCGATAAGCTTCACCGTTATCTTAGAAGGCAGGTGCGAAAATACCATGTAAAGCAGCATACAGGACAGGCTTTGGGATTTTCTGTTACAGAGCGTGCTTATCGCTATGCGGACCATGGAATTTATTTGTCCACCAAAGAAAAAAGAAAACGAATTTTTGTGCCATTGACAGATAATAACCAGTATTCTTCTCAGCTATATGTCAAGCTTTTTCCAGAAAAGAGCAGCATAGAGCTTAAGGTACCCATCTATGTGGCAGTAAATTGTCATGATAATTATCAGAATCAGGTGGGAGTCTCTATTGGTATGTATATTATGTTGACTACGGATCAGGGGCATCGGTATGGGGAGAGGCTGGGAGAGTACCAGATAGAGTATGCAGAGTGGATAAGAAAGCAGACTGGAATTTACAATCGCAATCGAAAGGATAACCCCGGACGAAAGAAATATGAAGCGAGGAAAAGACGTTATGAGGAAAGGCTGCACAGTTATATTAATCAGGAGTTGAACCGTTTTCTATTAACAGAGAAGCCAGAGACTGTATATATAGTGAAGCTGCCAAAGCCAAAGGCAGGAGGCGTGAATAAAAAGGTGAACCAAGCTGTCACTATGTGGCAGAGAGGGTATATCAAAAAGCGTCTCAGTCAGAAATGCATGGAGCAGTCTATAAAACAGGTGGAGGTTTTGGGGAAGGATATTAGTAGAGAGTGCAGTGCTTGTGGAGAGATAGGAAGTAAAAAAGAAGGGATGTTTTTGTGTCCAAGTTGTGGAAATTATATAGAAGAGAAAACAAATACAGCAAGAAATGTGTTGAAAAGAGGGCTGTCTGGAAGGACAGTGAAGGAATAGAAAAATATAGATAAAGGAGTTCATAAGAATAGCCGAATAGATAAATTTCAGAGAAAAGCTGAGATTTTACCAGAAAAAGGACTAACCGGCGAGTTCATGATATAAAAAAAGAGAACGGCATTAGAAGGCAGGGAACTGTGTATTGGGTATGCCAAGACCTTGTGAACAGGGAAAGATAGATAGGAGCTGATGTAGCAGGGAGCGAAGTGGGGAGACCACATCATTTTATGAAAGGGATAGGAAACAAAGAAGCTTGTTTCCTATCAATAAAATGACCAATGTACCTTATTTAAATAAAATAGTATTCTCGGATAAGTGAGAGGGCAGAGATATGAGAAAGATGCAGAAGAAGCAGGCAGAGGAATTTACGGTACTGCTTTATCAAGCACAAGAAGAAATAAAAAGAGCAATAGAACATAACAATATAGATATGGCATTGAAGCTGCTTGTTCAGTGCCAAGAAGGTGCGATAAAGCTGGGAGAGTTAATAGAAACCATAGAGGGAGAGGATTTTCCTACCATTTCTTTGCTGGAGCAGTATTGCGAGCTTGCCTATCAGATATATAGGGAAATTTCTGAGAATCAGGAAGAGGTATCTTTTGAGATTGATAAAGATTCACTATGGAAAAGGCTGGACAGTCTTGTAAGAAAAATACAAGAGAGTGTGATTCATGACATTAAGGTTCGCTTTGAGGTTGTGTTTTTGCCATATAAGGCATCCATGTGGGATTCACTAGAAAGTGTATGGATGGCAGCAAATGCTGATCCAGACTGTGATGCTTACGTGATTCCCATTCCATATTATGATAGAAATACAGATGGTTCCTTTGGAAAATATCACTATGAAGGGAAAGAACTGCCCGCTGGAATCCCTATTACCTATTATGAAGATTATTCTTTGGAGCTTAGAAAGCCAGATGTGATTTTTATCCATAATCCTTATGATAATGGAAATACTGTCACTAGCATTGATCCAAGGTTTTATTCTTCAGAATTAAAATTATATACAGATTGCTTGGTCTATATTCCCTATTATGCAACAACCGGTGGGATGAGCGAAGGGCAGAAGCAGTGTGTGGCATATGAAAAGGTAGACTATATTATAATACAAGCTGAGAAGTTTCGAAAATTCTTTGATTCCAATCTGCCAGAAGAAAAGCTGGTTCCTCTTGGCTCTCCAAAGTTTGACTGTACCATTCGAATGTGCAAAGAACAACCAAAACTTCCAAGGGAATGGAAGGAGAAAATAGAAGGAAAAAAAGTTTATTTTTACAATACAAGCATTGGAGGGATGCTTGCCAATACAACAGCCTTTTTAAAAAAGATGGAGTATGTTTTTCGATGTTTTCAAGGAAGGAAAGACAGTTGCCTATTATGGCGTCCGCATCCCCTTTTGGAATCGACATTTACTTCTCTTCGTCCTTATCAAAAACCAATTTATCTGGAATTAAAGAATTATTTTCTTTCTAATCAGATTGGCATATATGATACAACGTCAGATATTACCACTTCTATTGCGGTATCAGATGCTTATCTTGGAGATACAGGAAGCTCTGTTCCTTCTCTCTTTGGTATGGCAGGAAAACCTGTATTTATATTGGACAATAATATAGCCGAAAAACCAGAAAAAGAGGATTGGCGGGGAAAGATTATTCCGGGCTTTTTTCAAACAGGAAACAATGCTTGGATGGTAAGTTATGG
>CAMUFS010000345.1 GCA_947088195.1 uncultured Clostridia bacterium | reverse complement strand
TCTTTATAATATGTTTTTCTAAATTCACCCTGAACGTACTCCAGCCAGTCATTATTTATCATTGCCATAATCATCCCCCGCCTTTCTTCTTTTTTTCATATACCATTCAGTAATTTCTGTTTAAATCCTTACAGATATTCCCCTATCTCTTAGGAATTCTTTCAGACTGTGTATTTCCAGTTCCTTATAATGGAACAAGGAAGCAGCAAGCACTGCCTCCGCGCCCCCTTCCGTCAACGCTTCATAAAAATGTTCCTTTGTTCCCGCACCTCCGGAGGCAATTACAGGAATAGACACATTTTCAACAACTGTTCTCGTTAACTCCACATCAAATCCTGCTTTCGTGCCATCCTGATCCATACTGGTAAGAAGAATTTCTCCGGCTCCCAATTCACCAGCCTTCATTGCCCATTCAACAGCATCAATTCCCATATCAATCCGGCCGCCATTTTTATAAATATTCCATCCTGTTCCATCGCCTCTTCTTTTGGCATCAATTGCAACCACAACACACTGGCTTCCGAATTTATCTGCTGCTTCACTGATCAAGTGAGGGTTCATAATAGCTGCCGAATTTACAGCTACTTTATCCGCCCCTTCCCTTAAAATCATCTTAAAGTCATCCACTGTTCTGATTCCACCACCTACAGTAAAAGGAATAAACACCGTTTCCGCCACTCTTCTGACCATATCTGTCTTAATGTTTCTGGCATCAGATGAAGCTGTAATATCCAGAAAAACCAGTTCATCTGCTCCTGCCACATCATATTCTCTGCCAACTTCCACAGGATCACCTGCATCCTTTAAATTGACAAAATTTGTCCCCTTGACCACTCTCCCATTATTTACATCAAGACAGGGTATAATCCTCTTAGTATGCATTTAGCTCCTCCAATAAAAAACACATCCGCCCATGTTCCTATTTAATGTTAATAAAATTTTTAAGTATGGCAAGCCCTGTTCTTGAGCTTTTCTCGGGATGAAATTGACATGCAAAAACATTATTCCATTCTACCGATGCATGAATCAGTTTCCCATACTGAGTAGTCGCAGTTACTATCTTCTCATCCGCTGCTTTCAAATAATAAGAGTGGACAAAATAAACATATGCCTCTTCCTCAATTTCATGAAACAATCTTCCCTGATTAGGATACTTTAATGAATTCCATCCTATATGCGGGATCTTAAGTCCCTGTTGTTCCGGTATTTTTAAAATTTCCCCAGGAAGCACCCCTAAGCCTTTCACTCCTTCACTTTCGTCACTTCTTTCAAACAAAAGCTGCAGTCCAAGGCATATTCCCAAAAAAGGAATCTGCCTTCGTACCACTTCGTGAATTACTTCTTCAAGACCATATAAACGAAGTTTATTCATTGCATCGCCAAAAGCTCCCACTCCTGGCAATATTACATGATCTGCATTTAATATTTTTTCCCCATCTCTTGTAATAACAGCTTCTTCCCCTAATGCCTGTAAAGCTTTCTCCACACTTTTTATATTGCCTGCATCATAATCGATAATTGCTGTCACATTTTCCTCCATACTAGTAGCTGATAATTTCTTCTTCCTCCGGCAATACATCCTGTGGCAGAAGCTCCTCTTCACTCTCTTCAGCCTCCTCAATTTCCTCTCCTGGCATTACAAATTCAGTCCCATTTACTATAGCGTCCACTATTCTGGTATAGGTTTCATTATCATATGTATTAATCTCTATCGCTTCTTCGTAAGTTATGCCATACTTATTTTCAAGAATATTGCATATCTGCTGATATATTGCATCTACTTCATTTCTTACATCATATTCATCAATTCCCTGCAGGCTTTGGTAACAGCTTATTCCCTGTATCAGTGCATCAACTGCTTCTAGTTCCTTGTTGAGTGCAAGATTATTTTCATATGATTTCAACTTTCTCTCAAGAGTAAGAACTATTTTGACCTTGTTGTAAATCACAGTATCACTGCTGTTTAAATTCCTGTCATAAAAAAGTCTGTATACCTCTTCATAATCACCATCATAAAATGCCTGACGCGCATTTTGTCTGTCAGAATATTCTGTCAAAAAAGTACTTAATGCAAATATACTACCAAGCAAAGTTGCACATGCTGCAATTAGCACCAGCATATTCTTTTTGCTTAATACCTTTACAGGCTTTTCTTTTGGTGCTTCACTAGGTTCCTTTTCTTTCTTTTCTTTTTTCTTTTTTTCTTTTTTCTTCTTTTTCTTATTATCCTCTGCGCCTTCTTCCTCTTCGTCTAAGGCTTCATCTGACTTTCCTTTCTTCTTTTCCGCTTTTTTCCTCTTTTTTTCTTCTTTCTTTTGCTTTTTCTCATTTTCTTTGTTTAATTTATCTAATATCTCCTCGCTCTCAATTCCCTCATTTTCTTCCCTTGTAAGGAAATCCAAAAAGCGCATAAGAAAACTAGGCTTTTCATCCAAAATCCCTAAATCAGGAGTTTCTCCCTCTTGTTTTTTCTTAGATAATTTTGACTTTTTCTCTTTTTTAGGTGGCTTCTCTTTAGAGAACAATTTCTTTTTCGCTGGTTTTTCTTTCTCTGCTTCTGCCTCTTGCGAATTTGCGCTTTCCTCTGATACATTGTTTTTCACCTCATCCGGTGAATTGACTGCATTATCATCCAAAGCCTCTGCACCTTCAAGCAATGCTAACATATCATCATTCAAAGCACCATTATCATCATTTTTTAGCAGTCCATCAATTTCTGTCAAGTCTGCATCCACATTATCAATTTGACCAACAAAATCTGCCACATCCAAATCATCTACACCGACAGTAATGTCATCACCGCTTGCCTGTTCTTCTGCTTTCACCAAAAGATCATCCAGTCCGCTTTGCCAGTCTTCTGCATCAGCAATGTTTAACTCTACCTGGTCTGATTCCTCTGCATCGGACTGAATTTCAGAATTCTCCACAGTACTTTCTTCCCCAGACAAGGCTTCTGCAAAAAAATCTGCAAATATATCATCATCAGCAGATACTTCACTTGACACTTCATCTTCTGAAAATATCTGCTCTTCCCCAAACAAATCACCATCAAATGCCATCAGCCCCTCATTAGCATTGTCACCATTATCCTGCACCTTATCTGATTTTTCTGATGACATTGAAAAAGCCTCTCCATTTGCAGCTGATCTTGTCAT
>CAMUFS010000344.1 GCA_947088195.1 uncultured Clostridia bacterium | reverse complement strand
ACAGAAAGATACTCTATTTCATCATTTACATAAAAATTCTCTAAATAATCTTCCTGATTTTCTCTATCTAGTTTCTCAAATATAGCAGCAAATTTCGACAGCTCCTCGTCCATATAATAGATATCTGCCAATATATCTGCATCAATATTTCCTATATATTCACCACTTACTACAATAGGATATAACAGAGGATAATTGCTATCTTTTTTTTGTTCTCGAAGCCTAAAAAGCAGTTTTTTCAGTGCTTGCATTGCATCAGAATCAGCTCTTAACCAATTACTCTCCTCATCAAACATTACATACATAGCACTATTATCAATCAAAGAAAATTCTTCACCAATATAACTTTCCCAAGCAGTTTCATCAATATTCCAACCAATCTGAAACATATAGTCATCTTCACGCCACCAAGATTGACGATATTGATAAAACCAAGGTGCTTCTTCCTCTTCTTCAGGAGGTATTTCATATAAAAGCTCTGTCGCTATTGAAGTTTCAGCTATTGAAGTTTTTATTGTTGTGTTTTCTGTTTTTGCGGAAGCTGGTGCTACATAAGCGCCAACAGCCGCTCCACTTACTGCCAACAGGCTAGTTACCAAAACTGATAATGTAAAATTTCTTTTTGTTTTTTCTCCAAATTCCATAATCGCTTCTAACCGTCCTTTCAATAATTTCTTACTTTCATGTAAGGTGACAGACGCCGCAGAGCTTTTATAAGAACCGCCCAAGCCTACTGCCCGAAGCAGCATATCACCATAATCTCGCTTAGCTCTGTTATCAAGTCCCTTCAATACTGCCTCATCACAAGCAAGCTCACATGCCTGATTTAACTTTCTTTCCATATAATAAACAAAAGGATTAAACCAATGCACACATACAACAAATTGTACCAGCCATTTATAAAACATATCTCGTCGTTTATAATGAGTCAGCTCATGCAATATCGTGTAATAAAAATCTGTATCTGACAAATCCTTTGTCGCAAGTACAATGCGTGGATGAAAAAATCCCAACAACAATGGCGAAGAAATTAGACTATTTGTCCAAAGCTCTACTCGTCCTCGAATATGATTTCTCTCTGCCATTTTACCCATTTGGTCCAGCAACCTAATATCCTCCACCATCACACTACCAGCTTTCAGATATTTTACAAAGCTTTGATATAATGTAATTCTGCGAATAAACATTGCCATAGCTGTCACAAGCCAGATAATCCACAGCCCCTGCCACAATTTATCTCTTGATGACTCCAATTCAGGTTCTAATTGTGGAGAGTTTGTATAAATAGGCGGATTTCCTTCTTCCCATTTTGTATTATTTTCCCAATTAAAGCTCATTTGTACAGAAGACTCTGCTTGTTCACTTCTCTGGTCCACTTGTCTAAATAATTCTCCTACAAGGCTTATATTTGGTGTAAGTGGAATTAAAAAACGAAAAATAACCAACAGCCAAATGTAATACTGCCAGCTTTTACTAAGTCTATTTTTATACAGAGGACGAAGCAGCCAAAGCAGACACAGCAACAAGGTTCCAGCCAGAGAAAGCGAAAATAACATCTTAAGTATCTCACTCATTCTCCCCACCACCTTGCCAAAATCTTTTTAGTTCTTCATAATCCTCTGCAGACAACATATCGGTCTGAATTAAAGTAGAAACCAGTCCCTTGACATTTCCTTCATATAGCTTCTGTACAAAAGTCTCTGTCTGTGCTGCTTGGTATTCTTTTTCTGAGACAATAGCATAATAGCGATTTCGGTGCCCCAATTTATTTGTCTTTAGCAGTCCCTTATCCACTAGACGGGACAGTAACGTAACGATTGTATTTTTGGTCCAAACCAGTCCCTTTGCCGCCAAAGCTGCAGAAATATCCGCATATAATGCCATTCCATCATTACTCCAAATTACTTTCATTAATTCCAATTCATAATCAGAAATTTGTTGCATATTTTATCAACCTCCTTTGTGTACATCTTGTAATCTATTTTAAAGATAACACTTTGTACACTAAATGTCAAGATAGTATATTTCTTATATTTTATTATATAATCTACTATACTTTTAACTAGAAATTTACCAAATAAAACTAGCGTTTACTATCTACATCTATCACCGTTAATGCAATATTAAGCTTAGTTGGAATATAGGCGAGGATAGTCAATTTCGCTTGCGAACAATGTTTATTTCTACTATACTATATAGCAGAAACTGATCAGCAGATTTTAAAATAAATAAGAAAAGGAGGATTTTGCTTTATGATGAAGCATGAATCGATTGATACATTTATTACAGATTTGGCATCCAAAACTCCCATTCCCGGAGGTGGCGGAGCCAGTGCACTTGGCGGAGCTATTGGTTCTGCACTTGGAAGTATGGTTGGAAACCTTACCCTTGGGAAAAAGAAATATGCCCAATATGAGCCAGATATACGCTTGCTTCTTGACAAGCTTTCTAAAAATCAGGAAGAGCTTTTGGCATTGATTGATAAAGATGCCACAGCATTTGAACCTCTCTCTGAGGCATATGCTCTCCCTAAAAATACAGAGGAAGAACTCGCACGCAAAGAAAATATCCTTGAAAAAGCATTGTACTCTGCCTCACTTGTTCCGCTGGAAATTATGCATAAAACAGTAAAAGCTCTTCTTATACAGGAAGAGCTATCACACAAAGGAACGCGTATTGCTATCAGTGATGTCGCAGTAGGTGTACAATTTCTTCGTGCAGCATTACTGGGTGCTTCAATGAATGTTTTTATTAACACAAAAAGTATGAAAAATCGTGATAATGCAGATAAGCTTAATAAAGAAGCAAATGAATTGATTCAAAAAGGAACTGCCATTGCTGATACGGTTTATCAATATATACTTGATTCTCTTATATAAAATTTGTCTATGTAGTTTATACCCTATATTCATTCTTTGCACTATACAAATCTATCCCATGAAAACCATTTTTTATTGAGCAGATAGACATGATATGGTAAAATACAAGAACCAACACACCTTATGATGATGTATTTCATACCCTGTTAAATAGGAGAATTATCAGTGAATATACAAGATGTACCATTATTGATATGTCAAATAAAGTATTGGAGCATATTGCTGTCAAATACAATTCTGTTAAGGAAGGGGTGAAGGCAATTATGGGTGGAAAAATATTGGATTATGAGGCTAAAACCATAAAAAGAGAGGG
>CAMUFS010000343.1 GCA_947088195.1 uncultured Clostridia bacterium | reverse complement strand
GGATTAAATTCGCTGATCACGAACTCAATCTCCTGTCCAGCATACTTCTCTAAATTTTTCTCATACGTATCACTTACCAAGCTTGCTGGGATAAATACTCTTGTCTCATCCACAACAACGCTTAAACCGCCATCCAGAACCTGAGCAACTGTCGCAGTCAGCACTTCATGATTATTGTATGCTTCCTCCAACCTCTTGCTGCCCTTCTCCGCTGCAAGTCTCTTATAAGTAAGGAGAACCTGTCCCTCCCCATCATTGACCTTCAACACCTTTGCCTGCATGGTATCGCCAACCGAAACCATGGTGGTAAGATCAGCGTTCGGTGTATTTGTATATTCACTGCGGACAATAATACCGTCTGCCTTGTAGCCTATATTAAGAATAATCTCATCTGCTTTGACACCGATGACTGTACCTTCTACAACCTCTCCGTTCCTTATAGTCTTAAATGATTCTTCCAGCATTTGTTCAAAATTCATCTCTTCTGACATTAGTATGAACCTCCTCGATAATATTATTTGGGGTGGAAGCCCCCGCTGTAATACCTACGCTACCCATGGACTTCAGAACATCAAGATCCAAATCAACAAGTGTCTGTATATAGTAAGTATTTTTACATTCCTTTTTGCAAATCTCATATAGCTTCTGCGTATTCGAACTGTGGCTGCCGCCAATCACAATCATGGCGTCTGCCTCTCTGGCAATTTCTGCTGCCTCTTTCTGCCTCTCCTGCGTTGCATTACAGATTGTATTTAAAACAATTATATCATACCCCTTTTTCGAAATAATTTCAACTAATTCTTCAAATTTATTGTAATTAAATGTCGTCTGTGACACAATAGTAACAGGAATACTTTTATCAAGAGTAAAATTTTGAGCTTCTTCCACTGTTTCTAATATAATTGCTTCTTTTTGGCAGCAGCTTCGGATTCCTTCTACTTCAGGATGACTTCTGTTCCCTGTAATAATAATCTGACGCCCCAGTGCCTCCTGCTCTTTGACAAGCCTATGAATTTTTTTTACAAAGGGACAGGTCGCATCAACCACCTCAATGCCATCTCGGTCAAGCAAATCGTAGATTTCTCTGCTAACGCCATGAGCACGTATAACAACAATTCCCTTATCAAGCGAAGCAAGCTCCTCCTTTGTTTTTAGTACACAAACGCCCCTGCGCTCCAGATCACCCACAACCTCCTCATTATGAATAATGGGACCATAGGTATAGATGGGCAGATTCTCACCATTTTTTTCTCTGTTCTCTATCTGCTCATACACCTTTTCCACTGCTTTTTTCACACCAAAGCAAAAGCCTGCTGTCTTTGCCACAATAACCTGCATTGTCACCTGTCCGCCTTTATTTTAAGTATTGCCTGAATTACCTCTTCAATTCCCATATCAGAGGAATCTAAATACACTGCGTCCTCCGCCTGTTTTAGAGGTGCGATCTCCCTGTGCATATCCCGATAATCCCGCTCCTCAATATCCTTTGCTATCTCTGCCAAAACAGGCTCCTGCCCCTTTGCCAAAAGCTCCTGATAGCGCCTGTCCGCCCTTGCCTCCACACTGGCAGTCAAATAAATCTTTAAATCCGCCTGAGGCAGTACACAGGTTCCAATATCCCTGCCGTCCATAATTACATCTGCCTTCTCTGCTAAGGCACGCTGCAATTCCAATAATTTTTTCCTAACTGCCGGATAAACGCTGACCGCCGAGGTCATATTTCCCACTTCCTCTGTGCGGATAAGCCCTGTCACATTCTCTTCATTTAAAATTACCTGCTGTTCTCCATCTTTATAGGCAATCTCGACCTCCACCTCCTGACAGGCCCTCTCAATAGCTGCGCTGTCTGACGAATGGATGCCTTTTCGTATCAAATAAAGTGCGATCGCGCGGTACATCGCTCCAGTATCTACATAAATAAAATTCAAATTTTTTGCAAGCTTTTTTGCTATTGTACTTTTTCCAGCTCCTGCTGGGCCATCTATTGCTATCTGATATGACATTTTCTTATACCCTTTCTAATATTCTTTTCTTTTTCCAGATATCTATACAAAATTAAGACATATTTTGCCCTGCTAAATATGCAGTGGACCATGCAATCTGCAAATTAAAGCCACCCGTATGTGCATCCACATCCAACACTTCCCCGGCAAAATAAAGCCCCTTTACAAGCCTCGATTCCATGGTAGAAGGATTTACTTCCTTCACTGACACACCACCTCTGGTAATGATTGCCTCATTATAATCCCGAAAACCTGTAATTGTCAACTGAAATGCCTTAAAACAATCCACCATAGTAAGTCTCTCTTCCTTTGAAAGCTCATTTCCTTTACGCTCCGGCGAAATGCCCATATAAGAAAGCATCACTGGCACAAAACTGGAAGGAAGAAGAGAAGAAAGCATATTTTTCATCTGTTTATTTCTATTCTGCTCAATCTCCCTCAAAATCCTTGCATTAAGCTGTTCCTTTGTGAGCGCCGGTTTTAGATCGATGGAGAGTGTGAGGTTCTCTTTTAAAATTGCCTTTGTTATATGGCTGCTTGCACTTAGAAGAATTGGTCCACTCACACCAAAATGTGTAAACAGCATCTCCCCAAAATCACTGTAAAGCACTTTTTTTCTGCCATCCAAAATACGGATGGAAACATTTTTTAAAGAAAGACCCATCAACTCCTTCACAAAACCTTCTTTTACTTCCAAAGGCACAAGGCCCGGCGAAAGATCAGTTACAGTATGATGGACCTTCTTTGCAAAAAGATAGCCGTCTCCAGTCGATCCTGTGGAAGGATAGGAAAGTCCCCCTGTGGCAATTAAAACAGAGCTGCACTCCCTTCTCTCTCCCCTATCTAACAAAATTCCTCTTACACTTCCTTCTTCCACTATAATCTCTTGCACAGGAGTCCTCAAAAATACTTCCACCCCAAGACGTTGCATCTCTCTTGAAAGAACCTTGATCACATCAGAGGACTTGTCCGATTTTGGAAAAACACGATTTCCCCTCTCTGTCTTAAGTGGCAGGCCAAGCTCTGTCAGAAGCTCCATCATGTCAAGATTCGTAAAATTATTAAATGCACTGTAGAGAAAACGTGGATTTCCCACCACATGATCCAAAAACTCTTTTGCATCACAGGCATTGGTAATATTACATCGGCCCTTTCCCGTGATAAATAGTTTCTTGCCAAGCTTCTCATTTTTCTCATACA
>CAMUFS010000342.1 GCA_947088195.1 uncultured Clostridia bacterium | reverse complement strand
CCTTCTTAAATATGACTCACCAACCCATAGCTATAAATAACCTATAAAAATATTTTGTATGAAGTATACTTGTATCATTTCAAGGACGGAGCCATATAGCCAGTTTTGCTATGTTTCTCTCCTTCTTAACACTTCCTTTATATATTTCTTTCTATATCTTAATGGATTTTTTGTTGAAAAAAGGTCCTTTTTGTACTATAATAATATAGCTAATCAGCTATCAGAAAAGGAGGATGCGTTTTTTCGCAAACAACTATGAAGCATACATTAGGTATTGATATCGGTTCTACAACCGTAAAAATCGCTATATTAGATGACGCTCATACCATTCTGTTTTCCGACTATGAACGCCATTATGCCAATATTCAAGAAACTGTGGCGATGCTGCTCTCCCGCGCCCATGACAGTCTAGGAGAGCTCACTTTATCACCTGTTATCACTGGCTCTGGCGGCTTAACCTTGTCCAAGCATCTGGAAATCCCATTTGTTCAGGAGGTTGTCGCTGTCTCCACTGCTCTTCAGGACCATGCTCCACAGACCGACGTTGCCATTGAGCTTGGCGGAGAAGATGCAAAAATTATATATTTCACCAATGGTATTGATCAGCGCATGAATGGTATCTGCGCTGGTGGTACGGGTTCTTTTATTGACCAGATGGCCTCTCTTTTGCAAACAGATGCCTCTGGTCTTAATGAATATGCCAAAAATTATAAAGCCATCTATCCCATTGCGGCGCGCTGTGGGGTATTTGCCAAATCGGATATTCAGCCTTTGATTAATGAGGGAGCTACCAAAGAGGATCTTTCCGCCTCCATTTTTCAGGCTGTTGTCAACCAGACAATCAGCGGCCTTGCCTGTGGAAAGCCAATTCGCGGAAATGTTGCCTTCCTTGGTGGACCACTTCACTTTCTTCCCGAACTGAAAAATGCTTTTGTCCGCACCCTGCATTTAACACCACAGCAAACGATTGCACCGGACAATTCTCATCTATTTGCCGCGATTGGAGCGGCGCTTAATCCGGGGGAAGCATCCATTTCCATGAAGGAGCTGCTCACCAGGCTCTCCTCCTCCATCAAGCTTGAATTTGAAGTGAAGCGAATGGAGCCTCTGTTTCGCGATGAGGCAGAGTATGAAAAATTTTTAGAAAGACATAACTCTCACTCCGTCGCAACGGGTGAGCTTTCCACCTATGAAGGAGATTGTTTTCTTGGCATTGACGCCGGTTCCACCACTACCAAGGTCGCTTTGGTCGGTGAGGACGGCGCTCTTCTTTATTCTTTCTACAGCAATAATAATGGCAATCCACTTGGCACCACAATCGGCGCTATCAAGGATATTTATTCCCGCTTGCCGCAGAGTGCTTCTATTGTTTATTCTTGTTCTACCGGATATGGTGAGGCACTGATCAAGGCAGCTCTTATGTTAGATGAGGGAGAGGTGGAAACAGTCTCCCATTACTATGCCGCTGCCTTTTTTGAGCCAGAGGTGGACTGTATCCTCGATATTGGTGGGCAGGATATGAAATGCATTAAGATCCGCAATAAGACAGTAGACAGTGTGCAGCTCAATGAAGCCTGCTCCTCTGGCTGTGGCTCCTTTATCGAGACCTTTGCAAAATCTCTAAACTATAGTGTACAGGACTTTGCAAAGGCGGCACTGTTTGCCAAAAATCCTATTGATCTTGGCACGCGCTGTACAGTATTTATGAATTCTAATGTAAAGCAGGCGCAGAAGGAAGGGGCAGAGGTCTCCGACATCTCCGCTGGACTTGCCTATTCCGTTATTAAAAATGCATTATTTAAGGTAATTAAAATTACCAATCCAAAGGATTTAGGGGAAAAAGTGGTGGTTCAGGGCGGCACCTTCTACAATGATGCTGTTCTCAGAAGCTTTGAGCGCATCTCTGGCTGTGATGCCGTAAGGCCAGATATTGCCGGGATTATGGGCGCATTTGGCGCGGCGCTCATTGCGAGGGAACGCTATGACAGCTCAAAAGAGTCCACCATGCTGCCAATCGAGAAAATTAATACACTTGCCTTTACCACCTCCATGGCAAGATGCAAAGGCTGTACCAATAGCTGCCTTCTCACCATCAACCGTTTTACCGGAGGCAGGCAGTTTATTACTGGAAACCGCTGCGAGCGCGGCATTGGAAAAGAAAAAAATAAAGACAAGATTCCAAATCTATTTGAATATAAAAATAAACGTCTGTTTGGTTACGAGAGCCTGACAGAAGATATTGCTGTGCGCGGCACTATTGGCATCCCGCGCGTGCTCAATATGTACGAAAACTATCCATTTTGGGCGACCTTTTTTAAAAAACTTAACTTCCGCGTTATACTTTCGCCGGAATCCAACCGAAAAATCTATGAGCTTGGCATCGAGTCCATTCCGTCCGAATCGGAATGTTATCCGGCAAAGCTTGCACATGGACATGTGGTATGGCTAATTAAACAGGGCATTACTTCTATTTTCTATCCCTGTGTCCCATATGAGAGAAATGAAACGCCGGAAGCAAACAACCATTACAACTGTCCTATTGTCACTTCCTACGCCGAAAATATTAAAAATAATGTAGAAGAACTGCGCACAGAAAAAATTCAATTTATGAATCCATTTGTCGCATTTACAAATAAGGAAATACTGGTAGAACAACTGGTAAAGGTGTTTACAGAATCCCACCACATTCCTGCTGAGGAAATCCGAGCTGCCGGAGAAGAAGGCTGGACAGAACTGATTGCAGCAAGAGAAGATATTAAGAAAAAGGGCGAAGAGGTCCTTTCTTATATGAAGGAAACCGGAAGACGTGGCATTGTGCTTGCAGGACGTCCTTACCATATTGATCCAGAAATTAATCATGGTATCCCTGAGCTGATTAATTCCTATGGTATTGCTGTTCTTACAGAGGATTCTGTGGCACACCTTGGCAAGACAGAGCGACCACTGATTGTTATGGATCAATGGATGTACCACTCCCGCCTTTATGCAGCGGCAAACTTTGTAAAAACACAGGACAATCTGGATCTGATTCAGCTCAATTCCTTTGGCTGTGGTTTGGATGCTGTCACTACAGATTGTGTTAATGATATTTTATCCCGTTCTGGCAAAATTTATACTGTATTAAAAATTGATGAGGTCAATAATCTAGGAGCTGCTAGAATCCGTATTCGCTCCTTGATTTCTGCACTCCGCGTAAGAGAGCAAAAACA
>CAMUFS010000341.1 GCA_947088195.1 uncultured Clostridia bacterium | reverse complement strand
GACATAATAGCAACTTT
Source organism: uncultured Clostridia bacterium (assembly GCA_947088195.1). GTDB lineage: Bacteria > Bacillota > Clostridia > Lachnospirales > Lachnospiraceae > RGIG8607. The sequence continues at coordinate 3,205 of CAMUFS010000341.1, read as the reverse complement.
TACATTTTAACATGTTTATGTTGTTATATTTTATTGCCGTCCTCTCTCTAAATTTAATAATATTAAGAAAACGCCGAAGAACATACTAAGTATTACCGAAAAAGTAGCCCGGAGAATTGGCTATAGTCCTACGGAACCTATTGAAAAACGTCGGCGCATAATGAGCTTGCGAATTATGCGGTATGCTTCAACGAGGTTTTAAACGAGTTTAGCATCCGCTACGTTTTGAACTAAGCGGGAGCGGGGTGACGGAGGACTATAGCCAATTCTCTGGGCGAACCATTCTCAAAAATATTTCATTTCTTATTTCACATAACCAAAATACAAACATGTTTTTCATAAAGTATAGTTTTTGTTTCTATCCAGTCTTCACTTTATTCACAAAAAAGTATGTTATAATAATTTTCAAGGTACAAATTTTAAGATAAAACAGAAAGAAGGTTTTTTATGCAAAATATATTAATTGTGGAAGATGATATGGATATTCAAGAGCTTTTGCAGAACTTTTTGCAGGAGGTCGGTTATTGTGTGACAATCGCGGGAGATGGTGTGGAGGCACTCTCTCTTTTTTCTGAAAAGCAATATGATCTTATCCTACTTGACATTATGCTGCCCAAAATTGATGGCTTTAGTGTATGTGAGCTGATACGGGCAAAGTCTCAGATTCCCATTATTATGCTCACCGCGCTAAACAGCGAAGAAGAACAGATACGGGGACTGGATCTTCAAGTGGATGACTACATTACTAAACCTTTTTCCATGCCAATTCTAATACGAAAAATTGCTGCGGTACTAAGGCGGAGCAGCACCCAAAAAGAAGAAACCGAATATATCTCCTACAAAAATCTTACATTGGAACTCTACAGCTACACAGCAACCGTTGACGGTAATACCTTTGAACTAACACAGAGAGAATTTGAGGTATTAAAGGAGCTATTGACACATCAGGGAAGAGTTCTCACCAGACAAAACCTCCTTGACAGACTGTGGAAATATGATTTTTACGGTGATGAGCGGGTGGTGGATACCCATATTAAAAATCTTCGGAAAAAGCTTGGCATTGACTTTATCCAGACAATCAGAGGGGTGGGATATAAAATTGATAAAGAATATAAGAAATAGTCTAGCGGCAAAAATCTTTCTGCTGGCTCTCTGCCTGCTCTTGTTATGCAGCCTCACCACCTGCTTTTTTATCTCTCTGCTTATGCCAAAAACCTATTCCATGTATCTAAATGATAACTTAAACGCTAGGGTAGAGCATTTTATCAGTGCTTTAGAAACGGTCACTTTTCAAAACAGCGGTATCCTCTTTGACAGTTTTTTAAGCAGCACAGACATCTCTTCTTTAAAACTGATCGATGAGCAAGGTGCGGTTGTCTCACTTCCAACACAGGACTCCACCTATGAGATAGCCTCCGTTTATTTAGAGAATATTATAGAAGGTGTTGCTCAGGAATTATTTGAAAAATCGGAGGCTTCCTATTATACGGACACATCACAAGAATATAATTATTATAACCTTGTAGAATCCATGGAACAAGATTATGCACTGGAAAAATATAACGCTGCCGTAGAAGAATTGGAAGAAGTTGCCGCTGATACATTCTCAGAATGGAATGATTCTACCTTACCGGGAAATGCAGAACCACTTGCCATGCAAAGCTTTGATTTTTCCTTTTTAGACAGTGACCTTCGCTACCACCTTCTGGTATATGGCGATCCAAAACCCATCCATCAGGTAAAACAGATCTTTTTATGGTTGATGCCGCTGCTTGTGCTGCTCACTATACTAAGTGCCAGCCTCACAGCATTTTTATTTTCCTATATTGTCACAAAACCAATTTTAAAGATCTGTCAAATCGCACAAAATATGTCACAGCTCTCCCTAGACTGGCAATGCAACGAAAAGCGCACAGATGAGCTTGGCATACTAGAAAAAAACCTAAGCATACTATCGCATAATCTCTCTGATGCGCTCTCCAGCTTACAGACCGCCAATCAAAAGTTAAAAGAAGATATGGAAAAGGAAAAACAATTTTTCTCTGCGGTATCTCACGAGCTAAAAACACCAATCACCGTTATCAAAGGACAGTTAGAGGGAATGTTATTTGACATTGGCGTATATAAGGATCACAAAAAATATTTGGCACGTTCCCTGACCGTGGCTGGCACATTGGAAAATATGGTACAGGAAATCCTCACCGTGTCTCGTCTGGAAACCACCCTAATGCCCCACAGCCAGATCGATCTGGCACCACTTATCAAATCCTACCTACTGTCCACGGAGGATCTCATTATTAGCAAGGAGCTTTCCCTGCACACACAAATAGACTCGCCTGCTTTTGTGACAGGCAATAAAATTATGCTCTCCAAAGTAATAGGAAACTTAATCAGCAATGCAATCTTTTACTCTCCTATGCAACATGACATCTATCTGTCCACACAAGTGTCAGATAACACGGTCCGCTTTCAGATCGAAAACACCGGTGTGCATATCCCGGAGGAAGCACTGCCCAAAATCTTTGAAACATTTTATCGCGTGGAGCAATCCAGAAATAGACAGACCGGAGGAAGTGGTCTTGGCCTATATATTGTACAAAAAATTTTGGAACAGCATCATTCCTACTGTACTGCAAAAAACACAGAGCACGGTGTCTGCTTCTCTTTTGAACTTCGTATATAAACTACACACAAATCACAAATAACACACACATCCACCACAAATCAATTTCTTAAAATAAAATTATGTAAAAGTTTTTTATCAAAATTAGGAGGTAACATATTATATGAAACAAATTCAAAAAAACTATATGGTTCCTGTATTATGTACAGCCATCATTCTTGGGGTGTCAGGATTATCAGCAAAAAAAGATTCTCACCATATAACAAAAAATGTTACACAGGATCTATGTGTCAATCTATATGAGGGTTACGCTGACATTGAACAGAAAGAATCACAGGATGTCTATCAGCTTTATGAAATCACTAATGTTGAAGAATGTGCTGAGGTTTTTGATTATGATAAGTTGGAATATAAAATAGATCTGGAAAATTATAAAGAGCTCTATGAAGCGGAATTTGAAAATTACGAGGAGTTCTACCAAGCACAATTAGAAGAATGGGCAGAAAATTATATAAATAACTTGCTCATCAATGCTACTTATATACGCTAGGTTATTTTTTCTATATGCCAGATATGTTGTTA
>CAMUFS010000340.1 GCA_947088195.1 uncultured Clostridia bacterium | reverse complement strand
GAAGGCGGAGGTGATCGATGTGACACTTCCAGCAAAGAAAAATCATGTTGGTCATCGTCATCCAAATACGATAGCGCTGGAGGAAGTGGAGAGAATCTTTGTCGGCATGGGGTATGAGGTAATGGAGGGACCAGAGATTGAGCTGGATTATTATAATTTCGAAGCTCTGAATATTCCGCCAAATCACCCGGCAAAGGATGAACAGGATACTTTTTATATCAATGATAAAATTGTACTGCGGACGCAGACTTCTCCAGTTCAGGTGCGTGCTATGGAGAAAGGCAAGCTTCCCATCCGTATGCTGGCGCCGGGACGTGTGTTCCGCTCAGATGAGGTGGATGCGACACATTCCCCATCCTTCCATCAGATTGAAGGACTGGTTATTGATAAAAATATTACGTTTACGGATCTGAAGGGGACACTTGCAGAGTTTGCTAGAGAATTATTTGGACCAGAGACAAAGGTGAAATTCCGTCCACATCATTTTCCATTTACAGAGCCAAGCGCAGAGATGGATGTGACCTGTTTTAAATGTGGCGGCAAGGGCTGTAGAATGTGCAAGGGCTCTGGTTGGATTGAAATATTGGGCTGTGGTATGGTTCATCCAAGGGTATTTGAGATGAGTGGCATTGATCCAGAGGAGTATTCCGGCTTTGCATTTGGTGTGGGATTAGAGCGCATTGCGTTATTAAAATATGAAATTGATGATATGAGATTGTTGTATGAGAATGATATTAGATTTTTAAAGCAATTTTAATGGTTGATTTGAGGGCAGAATGGAGGAAAGAGAAGAATGAATACACCATTATCATGGATTAAAGCATATGTGCCGGATTTGGACGTGACAGCCCAGGAATACACAGATGCTATGACTTTGTCAGGGACTAAGGTGGAGGGGTATGTCTGTCTGGACAAAAATCTGGAAAAGATTGTGGTAGGGCAGATTGAGAAGATAGAACGTCATCCCGATGCAAATAAATTAATTATCTGTCAGGTAAATATTGGCAGCAGTGTGATACAGATTGTGACAGGTGCTCCCAATGTAAAGGAAGGAGATAAGGTTCCCGTGGTTTTAGAGGGCGGTAGAGTGGCAGGAGGACATGACGGTGGACCGCTTCCTGAAGATGGCATTAAGATCAAAAAAGGAAAATTAAGAGGTGTGGAGTCCTATGGGATGATGTGCTCGATTGAGGAGCTTGGTTCCAGCCGTGATATGTACCCAGATGCGCCAGAAGAGGGAATCTATATATTGCCTGCGGACACGGAGGTCGGAAGTGATGCCGTGGCTGTTTTGGGACTTCATGATGTAAATGTAGAATATGAAGTGACCTCCAACCGAGTGGATTGTTACAGTGTGATTGGCATAGCAAGAGAGGCGGCTGTCACATTTGGAAAGAAATTCTATCCGCCGGTTGTGGCAGAGACTGGGAATGAGGAAGATGTTAATTCCTATATATCAGTAGAAATTCAGGATACGCAGCTCTGTCCAAGATATTGTGCTAGGGTAGTAAAAAATATTAAGCTTGCGCCTTCCCCAGAATGGATGCAGAGAAGGCTTGCTGCATGTGGAATCCGTCCCATCAACAATATTGTTGACATCACAAATTATGTGATGGAGGAATATGGTCAGCCCATGCACGCCTATGATCTGGATTTGATTGCAGGGCATAGGATTGTGGTAAAGAGAGCGAGTGATGGAGATGAGTTTCAGACTCTTGATGGGCAGGTGCGCAAGCTGGATTCCTCCATTTTAATGATTTGTGATGGGGAGAAAGAAGTGGGAATTGCCGGAATTATGGGTGGTGAAAATTCCAAGATCACAGATGATGTAAAGACTTTATTGTTTGAAGCAGCCTGCTTTGATGGAACCAATATTCGTCTATCGGCAAAGAAGGTTGGCATGAGGACAGACGCTTCTGGCAAGTTTGAGAAGGGCTTGGACCCCAATCAGGCGTCAGAGGCGATCAATAGAGCCTGTCAGCTTATTGAGGAGCTAGGTGCAGGGGAAGTTGTGGGCGGCATGGTTGATGTATATGCAAAAGTAAAAGAGCCAAAGAGTGTTCCTTTTGATTCAGAAAAAATTAACAAACTTCTTGGTACACAGATACCAGAAGAAGAGATGCTTGCTATTTTCGAAAAATTAGAGCTTACTTATGATGAGAAGAAAAAAGAAATTCTTGTGCCTACCTTCCGTCAGGATTTGGAATGTATGGCGGATTTGGCGGAGGAAGTGGTAAGATTTTTCGGATATAATAATATTCCAACTACGCTTCCAACTGGGGAGGCTACGACGGGTAAGCTTTCTTATAAATTAAGAATTGAGGCAGTTGCGAGAGATATTGCAGAATTTTGTGGTTTTAGCCAAGGAATGACATATTCCTTTGAGAGCCCTAAGGTATTTGATAAGCTTCTTTTGCCAGCCGATTCAAAACTTCGCAGGGCAATTATGATATCAAATCCACTTGGTGAAGATTTCAGTATTATGAGGACCACGTCCTTGCATGGTATGTTGACTTCTCTGGCGACAAATTATAATAGAAGAAATAAGGATGTTCGTTTGTATGAGCTGGGAAATATCTACTTGCCCAAAGAACTACCACTTACAGAGCTTCCCGAAGAGCGTATGCAATTTACGCTTGGAATGTATGGAGAAGGGGATTTCTTTACCATGAAGGGAGTAGTGGAAGAATTTTTGGAGAAGGTGGGGATTCGAGAGAAGCTTATCTATCGTCCACAGGCAGGAATGGAATTTCTTCATCCAGGCAGGCAGGCGGAGATTATATATAAAGAGCAGGTGCTTGGCTATCTGGGAGAGATTCATCCTCAGGTGAGGGATAATTATGGGATTGGTGAACGCACCTATATCGCTGTGCTTGATATGCCAGCATTAATTCCATATACTACCTTTGACAGAAAATTCAGCGATATTGCAAAATATCCTTCTGTCACACGTGATATTAGTATGGTTATGCCTAAATCAATTATGGTGGGTCAAATTGAGGAGATTATTGAGCGCAAAGGTGGAAAGATATTAGAGAGTTACTCTTTATTTGATATTTATGAGGGAAATCAGATTATGGAAGGGTATAAGTCGGTTGCATATTCAATAACGTTCCGCGCTGCAGATCGCACATTGGAGGATAAGGATGTGACAGAGGCGATGAATCGTATTTTAAAGAGCTTGAAAGAGCTTGGCATTGAATTGAGGTCTTAATTATATGGAGCGCAAGGATTTTTATTATC
>CAMUFS010000339.1 GCA_947088195.1 uncultured Clostridia bacterium | reverse complement strand
GTTTCTCACGAGTTTAGCATCCGCTACGTTTTGAACTAAGCGAGAGCGGGGTGACGGAGGACTATAGCCAATTCTCTGGGCGGCCCCTTCTAGAATATGATTCACCACTCCACAATCACAAATAGCCTATAAAGATGTTTTGTATAAAGTATGCTCTGCCATTTCCTATAAAGTTTTATCCAATCTCTAATACCTTTTTATTTTCTTAGAAGGTGTTTTCTCAAATTCTGCCGTTCTTTCTTTTATACGATATATTCTCTTATACACAGGTGCATTTTTATTATAAATATCTATCACATTCTGCAAATATCCCAATATATCTTCCACACCACTTTTCTTCGCATATTCATAATCTGGGAATATCTCTGCTTCAATCACACCATCCTGTTCTCTGACCAAAATTTCTTGTATCATACGTTCTTCCAATAACTTGTTCTCAAGCTCCTCCGGTGAAACATTTTCACCATTTTTTGTGATAATCAAGTTTTTCTTTCTTCCTGTCAGATATACAAAGCCTTCCTCGTCCACATAGCCCAAATCTCCGGTAGCAAGCCAGCCGTCATGCAGTACCTCCTTGGTCTGCTCTGGCATTTTATAATACCCTTGCATCACAGAGCTTCCGCGCACCCACAATTCATTGTCAACTACCTTAGCCTCGCAATTTGGTATAAGCTGACCAACCGCTTCTTTCTTTATATTCCAACTAACACTTGTGCTGATTACTGGAGCACATTCCGTCATGCCATACCCCTGCAATATTGTAATTCCATATTTCTCAAATAGATCCAGATAGGCAGGATTTAAATACGCGCCTCCACTGCATATCGTGTGAAGCTTCTCTCCAAATACCTCTTTTCTCACAATCTGTGGCGGCAAACCCGCTGCCTCTTCCAACTTCTTCGCCATACTCTCAATCATTAATGGCACCATTAGTATCATATCTGGCTGAAATAATTTACAATTCTTTGCCACGCGCATCAATGAGTCATTGATACAAATCACACTTCCCAGAGAAATTCCTTTTAGAATATCCATGCTTAAACAATAGGCATGATGAATGGGAAGCACAGAAAGAATCACTGTCCTATACGGAATCTTCATATCCAAGCAGGTGGCATTCTCCGCCATATTCCGATGTGTCAGCATCACACCCTTGCTTTTACCGGTGGTGCCGGAGGTGTACATAATGGTACAGAGCTCTTCTGGCTTTGGCTGATAATCAAAGCCTTCTTTTTGCTCAAGCAACTGTCTCTGTTCTGACAATAATGCTTGAAAAGAAAGGGCTTGGCTGTCATGACTTTCTTTCTGTATGAAAATTAAATGCTTTAGCTTTGGGCAGCGGTCCCTTACGATAGCAGCGACATCCTGCCGAATTTCATCCAACACCAGCACTGTGACATCTGCACGATCGATAAGCTCACACATTTCCTCAGCCGGCAGAGATACATCAAGCGGCACTGCCACACTGCCACTGTTTACCGTGCCAAAATAAGCTACCAGCCAAAAATAAGAGGTAAGTCCAGTAATTGCCACATGATCTCCCTGAGCCTGCAAAGAGCGAAGCGCAAAAGAAAAACATTCACTGTCCTCCTTAAGCTGCGTATAAGTCTTTGCCTCAATCTGATCCTTTCCCACCTTATAGCGAACAGCATCCTCCGCGCCAAACTGCTTCTCTGTCCCCACAAGAATATCCCGAATTGTACTATATACCATAATCTCCCCCTCTTTCCTTCTATGCCTTCAACGCTTCCAGATAGCTGACTGCCTCTTTGACTGTACGAATATCAGCCGCCTTTTGCTGATCAATCTCCACGTCAAGCTCATCCTCAAGCTCCCCCAACATACTCATAAAATCAAATGAAGTAAAACCTAAATCTTCCATAAATCTGGATTCCTCTGTAATCTGTTCTGGATTTACCTCCACATAATTGCAGATAACCTTCACTAATTTTTCAAACATGGCTCTTCCCCTCTCCTTGTAGGACTATTTAAATTAAATTCATAATATCACCGATTGTCAAATTTGGATTTTCAATTCCCTTAAACATAATTTTGCATAAATAATAATACAGATACTCCAACTGATCCCTAGAAACTGCTTTTATCTGATGCTCAAAGTTAAAATCAAGCCCATTGTCCTCCGGGCGGTGCATAACAGTAAGATACATTGCCTGCGTGGTCGCTCCATTTGGATACCATTTTGTCTTATAGTGAATATCGCCCAGCTTGTCCAATCCCTTCTCACGAAGTGTCATGGGCTGATAGGTCAATGACATTGGCTCATATGTCTGCCCATTTTCATTATGATAAACCTGTCTGCGATAAGCAAAATAGGAAACGGGATCATAATTAGCATGACGGAACAGTTCATTCTGCCGATCACGAATCTCGTAGATTCCCTCCATAAATGTCTTATCCTTTGAAATCCTTGTGCGGAATGGAAAAGAATGAATCCTTGTGCCACCGGATTTTTTCTCAAGAAGTGTCGCTCTTCTTGCAATCGCTGTATTGATTGAGACATCATCATTTCCATTCATTTTCTGAAAATATGTACGCAGGCCCATCAAAAGCAAGCAAACTAAGGAGATATGACGCTCCTCACAAAAATCCATCAGGCGCTTGGTCGGTGCACCCTCCAGATGAAAAATATCTAAGGCAGAATCCACAGAATCAGAGACATTGATCGCAGCCCGAAGCTCTTTATTCTTAGTTTTCTCCCTTTCCTCCTCAAGCCTTCTTGGTCCATCAATTCCATTGTAGATTGGCTCTGAGCTTTCAATTAGCTTATGGAAAAATTCCTCGTCTCTTTCTTTTGCCCGGCACCCCTTTTCATAGGCAAGATCCTTCTCAAGCTGCTCGATATAAGATGCCATATCCTTGGGATATTCCACTCCCTCATAATTAGCGCTGCAATACAGCTCAATAATATCTTTCATAAAACAGATCAAAGACTGTGCATCCATCGTCAGATGATCCACCAACAAATAAATTCCATTATAGCCATCTGGCATACGGATCATAACAAGACGATTCATCGGGCTGTCCTGTCTTTTAAATGGCACCTCCGTCCACTTTTGCATCTGTGCTTCTGCCTCTTCCATGGTGGAGCCTGTAAAATCGACAAACTCTATATCCCGCTCTTCCTTATCCACCACATATTGATACCAATTTCCTTCCTTGTCCTCCGCAAAGCGCAATCGCATGGAATCACAGCGCTCATATGCCTTATAAATCGCTTTTTTCAGCTCATCAAAATCAAGCTCTGTCTCAATC
>CAMUFS010000338.1 GCA_947088195.1 uncultured Clostridia bacterium | reverse complement strand
CAATTAGCAGAAAATGGAGTGATTAAAAGAGTCAGAGGAAATTTAAGCGCTATTCATACATATGAAAAAGAGTCTATAAGAGCATATTGTATAGTTGCAGGAAAGGAGGAAAAATTAAGTGATTAGTACAATAGCAGCGTATCCAGGAGGGAAACATACATTAGCTCCATTATTAGTTAGATTTATGCCTAATCTATCAAGGAATATTTCAGGTTTTGGCGGCATGGCAAATGAAATACTTGCCATGCCACAACGAAAGATCAGAATATATAATGACAAAGATAAGGATTTATGTATTCTTCTTTCTTGTTTTGCAAAAGAAGAAACTAGGGTGAAACTTTTTCATGAAATTTTAAAATATGAATATTGCAAAGAGAATTTCATGGAACTAAAAGCCAAAACATCCTCTGGTTACTATGGACAGGTAGAGATTTGGGTTTATGCGGCTTGGGTATGGTACACTTTATTAGTAAGCAGAGATGGAGGCAGAGAAGCATATAGCAAAGATAAAGATATGGAAATGGGGAAAAATTTCCAGCACCGTATAATGGGAAAGAAATGGGATTTAATGAGGTTGGAAGGAATTGGAGTTTGGAATAAAGATATATATGATTTAATTGAAGAAGAAATTCAAAATCCAGATGGAAACCAAACTTTTTATTTCCTCGATAGCCCCTATTATGGAAATAAAGCAAGCTATAAGTACAATATGGTTTCAGATTTTGACCATAATTTATATTGTAAATCGCTTGTAAAATTAAAAGGTGCTATCATGGTATGCGGATATGATAACAATAACTTATATGATGAAATCCTTGTTAAGAAACATGGATTTAAGAAGATAAAACTCGGCTTATATGCGGTAACGATGGGATATCATCAAAGGGGAGAAAAATGTAAACTTGAAACGGAATGTATATGGATAAATTATCCATATTGAGTAAAAAGGTAGTCAGTCAGTTCATGGCTGGCTATTTTTATTTTCAAAAGAGAAGGAAGTTTTTCATAAGGAATAGGAAGATTTGAAAAAAAGAGGAAGTTTGGAATAGAGATGCCATATATCTGCTTTTTAAGCACTATGTTTTTGCAAAAAACGCAGGAACTACGTTTCGGATCATTTCCATAGGGGGAGATACTCAATTTTTTTTAAAATTGTAGTATGAGAAAAGCAGGTGAAGAAATGAAAGGAAAGGTAGAAAGAAATGGATTAAGAAATACGGCACAAAATAATGCCATTGTCACTAATAATGGAAGTGAATCTTTGGTGGATTGCACTATTGAAAACCAAGATTCCAGGCGTTACACTCCCAGCCACTTAAAGAAAAAAGAGGTAAGAAAAAATAGTTTGATGATAATTCAGGCATTGTATAAAAAGGGACTCATCAATGTAGAAACATTATCAAATATTGAGAAAAAGTATGGGAGGCTGGATGGATGAAAAAACGTGTAGTATTTTATGCAAGAGTGAGTACTGGACATGAAGAACAGTTGTCTGCATTGGACAATCAGATTGATTGGTACTATAATTTTATTGGTCAACATAAAGATTGGGAATTAGTGGATCAGTATATAGATGAAGGCATTACTGGTACAAGTGATAAAAAAAGGAAACAATTTAAGAGAATGATGGAAGATGGAATTGAGAGAAAGGAATTTGATTTAATTGTTACAAGGGAGGTATCAAGATTTGCAAGAAATACGGTAGATACCCTTGATTGGACAAGAAAACTAAAAGCAGTTGGGATAGGTGTTTATTTTGTTTCCGATAATATTGATACATCAGATGACAGCAGTGATGGAGAGTTAAGGCTCTCCATCATGGCAACATTGGCACAAGATGAAAGTCGAAAAACATCAAATAGGGTAAAAGCAGGATTAAAAGTCACAAGAGCCAATGGTATGATTTTAGGGACTGGTAACGTGCTGGGATATGATAGAAAAGGGAGAAATCAGTTTGTTATTAACCCAGAACAAGCGGAAACAGTTAAAAGAATTTATGAGTTGTATTTAGATGGAAATGGAGTAAAAAAGATAAAAAATATTTTAGAAAAGGAGCATAGAAAAACAGCTACAGGAAAGGAAAAATGGCAGATAACATCAATAACGAGGGCTTTAAGTAATCCATTATATATGGGTTATCAATATCAGCAGCAGTCCGTATCTGATGGATATTTGACACAAAAAAGAGTGAAAAAAGATAAAAATGATTATATCTTAGTAAAAGCAAGCCATGTACCGATTATATCGGAAGAAGTTTATAGGAAGGTTCAGGAGTTGAAAAGTGAGCGCTTGACATGGGATGTAATGAACCGATTAACAGGGAAAAATGCGGTTAAAGATATATGGGTGAAAAAATTGATTTGTGCTTGTGGAAGCAGTTATAAATCTTATCATTGGAGAAATGATACATATGGCTATAGCTGTAATAACCAGGTTGTAAATGGAAAAAAGTCCAAAAGAGAAAAACAGGGGCTACAATCAGAAGGGTATTGTGATTTGGAGAGTATATGCGATTGGAAGTTAGAAATGCTGATGTGGCGGATTATCAAGCAGACATGGACAAGTGGAAAGGAGGATATTGAACAAGCTTTTGAAATCATAAAAGAGTGCTATAAGGAAGAAAAGGCAGAAAATGTCGAACTGATAAAAGCACTAAGATTAAAAAAGGAAAAGCTGAAAAAGAGAGCCGATAGCCTAATTGAAATGAGGGCAGACGGCGAAATTTCAAAAGAAGAATATCTAAGTAAAAAGCAGGACTGTGAAAAACGGATAGAACGAATCGAACAGGATTTGGCAGGGCATGAGAAGAAAAGGGGGATTGGAGAAAATACCGAAGATATATTAAAGAAGATTCAGGAAACAATGGAGCAAATGATAGACTTTTCTTCTGGAATTGTAGATCACGATATACTCAATGGATTAATAACAAGAATTGTCCATATCGATCATTACGAGTATGATGTTTATTTGAATATGGGAATAGAACTGAATCTCAATAGTGGGGCAATGATAGAGGAAGAAAAAGAAATAAAGATAAAGAGATTTGGTGTAGATAACATAGAAACTAAGAAAGAGAAGCATATAAAGCTGTTTGAAATGGAAATAACTTTTGAAGAGGCAAAAGCATATAGAAAAATGTTTGGAAAATATTTGAGGGAAAGCCAGTGGGATAATTTAGTGGCTCATGTGTATTTGTAGAAATAATAAGAGGCTTGGGAATGCAGTGTTCCCAAGCCTTGATTTATGATATCTGACAATTTCAAGATTTAAGAATTAAAATATATTGCATTTTGGGAAATACTGATATATAATTAAAA
>CAMUFS010000337.1 GCA_947088195.1 uncultured Clostridia bacterium | reverse complement strand
TCACGCCTTCCAGCCCCTATACACTGTCCTACTACTGTCATCAGACCAATTCCCGCGCCTACAGCCCCGACACCAATCACATTCTCCATTATATTTGTCATGGCCTGCGCTGCGATCGCTGCTGTTCCAAGTGTGGACACCGTTGACTGAATTGCCAGCTTTCCAAACTGAAACATGCCATTTTCCACGCCGGAGGGAATCCCTATTGCAAGAATCCTTTTTATTAGTGGAACATCAGGACGTATCTTGCGGTAATCCCGAACACAAACAGCATTCTCTGTTTTTCTTAAATACCAGAGCACCACCACCGCACAGAACACTCTTGAGCCCAACGTCGCAATCGCGGCACCTGCCACGCCCAAATGAAGCCCCCAAATCAACAAAGCATTGCCCGCAATATTAATTCCATTTGAGATAATTGAAATAGCCATTGGTGTCCTTGTATTTTTCTGAGCACGAAATATACTGGAGCCTGCGTTATACAACGCGATAAATGGAAATGACATCGCCATAAAGAAAAAATATACCTGTGCTGCGGACATCACTCCCGGCTCAACTGCCCCAAAAATAAGGCGAAGCAATGGTCTGCGAAACAATAAACACAACGCCATCAAAGCAAAGGAAATCACCGCCACGGTGAACACGACCTGACTGGCAGCACGGTTTGCCGCGCGCTCATCTTTTCGCCCAATATATTGGGAACAGATAATTGCACCGCCAGCGGCAAGTGCTGAGAATACCTGAACCACCAACACACAGATAGAGTCCACTAGCGATACCGCTGAGATCGCCTCTGAGCCAACATTGCTGACCATAATGGTGTCCACAGTTCCCATAAGAGAATTTAAAAGCTGTTCTACTATAAGCGGAAGCAGAAGCAAAAACAGCTCTTTGTTGCTGAACATATGCTTTTCTTTCATTTCTTAGACCTCTTTCTATATCACTACATATACACCACATAGTAGCATCAGACTTCACAAAAAACAAGCATGAATCTTGTCCAGAATATTCATTCTACAGAATATTTGACTTATTATAAATCAGCCAGTCAAAACATATAAAAAACGTAACTGCATGATTTTTTATATGCTTTAACTGGCTGAGGTTTATGTTTCACTTTATGAACACTGTATAATTTCTGTTGCTTCTTTATACTCCTCTGGGCTTTGATCGGTCAAGATAATCCCTGTCTTTAGATGAGCAAAGGTAACAGAGCTGACCACATGAAACTTACTGTGATCTGCAAGAATATATGCCTTGCCACATTGCTCTAACGCTGTCTTTTTTACCAGTGCCTCATTGGCATCTGGCGTTGTAAAGCCTGCTTTTCGACTCACTCCATTTACTCCAAAAAATCCTTTGGTAAAATGAAAATCTTTTAGCATCATTACCGCAGTTGTCCCCACCACTGCCTCTGTCGAACTTTTTAGCATCCCACCTGTCAATATCACATGCACACCGGCCGCTGCAAGCCTCTGTGCATGTGCAACTGCATTGGTCACAAAGGAAGCATCCGTCTCTTCAAGATAATCCAGAAGATACCCCGTTGTCGTTCCTGCATCCAAAAAAATAAAATCCTGTGGCTGGATCAGCGAAGCCGCATATCTGGCTATCTGCCTTTTCTCTTCTATATTGATCTCTGTCTTTTGAGCTATGGTAGGCTCAGAGGAAAGATAGACATTCTCCACCGCCACGGCTCCGCCAAATACTTTTACAAGCAGTCCCTTTTTGTCAAGCTCCGTGATATCCCTTCTCACTGTTGACTCTGAGATACCAAGCAGCTCTTTTATTTCTATTACGGTAATACTTCTTTTTTCTTTTAAAAGCCCTAAAATCTTCCTATGTCTCTGTTCCGACAGCATTTCCTACTCCTTTTCTCTATTCTTGTACATCCTTTTTCAGTACGCCCAGCAAAAATGTTGATGCCAATGTACCAGCGACTAACGCCACCACATACATCACAGCATTTCCCACAACCGGGAACACAAAGATTCCTCCATGCGGAGCCATAAGCGTGCATCCAAATAACATGGACAATGCACCTGCCAACCCTGAGCCGATGATGCAGGCCGGAAGCACATGAAGCGGATCGGAAGCAGCATATGGTATAGCGCCCTCTGTGATAAATGCCAGACCCATAATAAAATTAACTGGTCCTGATTGTCTTTCCTCCTTGCTAAATTTCTTTTTAAAAAGAAATGTCGCTAATGCAATCGCACATGGAGGTGTCATGCCACCAATCATAACGGCTGCCATTATATCATAATTTCCCGACGCAATAGCAGCAGAGCCAAATACATACGCCGCCTTATTAAATGGCCCGCCCATATCCACAGCCATCATGCCGCCCAAGATAATTCCAAGAATCACTTTACTCGTACCACCCATACTTGTCAAGCCATTATTTAAGGCTGTATTAATACCACCCATAATCGGCTCTATCACAAATGAGCTCGCAAATCCCATCAATAAAATTCCCACCAGCGGGTAAATCAAAACAGGAGCTATTTTCTCCAAAAATTCTGGCAGATAATCACATGCCTTGCGAAGCAACAGAACCAGATACCCTGCAAGAAATCCTGCGGCAAGTGCTCCCAAAAATCCTGATTTTCCATTATAAGCCATCATGCCGCCCACAAATCCAAGAGCGAGCGCAGGCCTGTCACCGATCGCCATCGCAATAAAACCAGCAAGCACAGGAAGCATAAAGCCAAATGCAATTCCTCCCAGATTCTTAAGCCACGCCGCAACTGGTGTGATCGTACCAAAGTTTTGTCTCTCCACGACAGTAAGTGTGTCCATATCCACACAGAGTCCGTCAATTAAGAAGGCAAGCGCAATTAAGATTCCACCTCCCACCACAAACGGAAGCATATGAGATACCCCGTTCATCAACTGCGTATAGATCTTGTGTCCCATACCACCACTTTTCTTTGATGACTGCGAAACCGTGGCAGAGCCTGCCGCCGCATGGTATACAGGCGCATCTCCTGCCATCGCGCGGTCCAAAAGCTGGCCTGCTTTGCTAATTCCATCAGAAACCTGACACGCAATCACTTTTTTTCCATCAAATCGATCCATTGGAACCTGCGCATCGGCTGCCACAATAATACAATCCGCTTCTTTTATTTCCTGTTCTGTAAGCACATTCTTCGCGCCACCGGAACCTCTGGTCTCAATTTTGACCACACAGCTTCTCTCCCGCGCCGCCTTCTCAATTCCCTCAGCCGCCATATAGGTATGCGCAATACCTGTAGGGCACGATGTCACTGCCAGAATCTTCACTCCATTGCCGCCTGTCATGCTTATGTCTGCCAGCCTCTCATCAATGTTTGCCTGCTCACTATCCGCTTTATCAAC
>CAMUFS010000336.1 GCA_947088195.1 uncultured Clostridia bacterium | reverse complement strand
ATTTTTCAGTCCTTGAAATATGGAAAAAACTGTTTTTCCTATGGTACTTTTTCCTGTATTATTTTCTCCTGCGATAATCGTAAGCCCATTTAATGCAATATTCGCCTGTTCTATTTTTCCTATATTCTTTATCTCAATGCTTACATCCATAAATCATTTCCTCATACATTCTTAATATTGCGCTAAACAGTCCTCATCATGCCTTATTTGGGTACCCCAAAAACCTTATAATACAATGCTCTTGCCTTATCACGTCTTTTACTGCCATCAGGCAGGAAAAAATAAAGGACACGGGATTTCAGGCTAAGGTGTTTTTTATTATTATAATATACGGTATCATCAGCTATATGTTTAGACATTCGATACAATAATATCTCGTAATACGGAGTCCTCTTGGCATAATCCCAAAAAACTTCACCAAACTCTTCTGATGGCTCATCCCATGGCTTGCAGAATCCTGCATAATGGATAATATAGGGGTTCCTTTTTGCCTCCATATACTGCTCATATAAATTCACCGGATCCCAGACTATAACATTCTTAACCCGCTCTCCATAGCAGTCGAAAATATGATTCCATCTAAGATCAAGGTATGTAACTCTTCCCTGACAAAGCACATTTAATATATCCTGATCTGAGTATCTATACAAGTCCTGATCGGCGATCTCCAATAATTCTTTGACCGAGGTCCTTTTCCGCATTTCAGGAACATTAAACACCAGAACACCTGCCTGAAAATATTTATACGGATCTTTTAGTTTCAGCGTTTCTTTGCTATAGTCTAATGTTGTTGCCCAAGGAATATTCAACTGACCTATAAAGTCTGCATCCAATGTCCCTGCTATCAGATTATTCCCCATATCTATCTGATAAAGCTTTGCGATGTCCTCATTTACCACTAAATCACAATCAATATATATCACTTTATCATAGTCTTTCATAATATCCAATATCAGGAATCTGTAAAATGTTTCTGTGGTAATATGCTCTCTGGCATCTAACTTATAGTCTGCTACTATACTACTAATATTCACAAATTGCAGCCTTACATTCAGCATTCCATCAAAAATGCTTCCGACCTTATCCTGATTATGCTTTGATATATTCGTATGAAACACAACGATATCATATTGAGTTTCTCTTGTCATATGCTCTTTCATTGATTCGAGACAAGTACATAATATAGGTGCGTAATAATCATTTGCAGCCAACACCACCGGAACTGCTTTTTTGCTGGAAGGTATAACTGGCTGTACTGCCTCTGTGTTCTTAAACAGTACAATCTGAAGTTCTCCGAGCTTATTTTTCCCCTGTTCCTGCAAATATATGTAATATATTCCCAAAAGCCGCTCCGCAAGATGCCCGATTGTCCGATAGCTCTGTACACAATACAATGTTGTATCAATTTCTTTCTCACACTCTGCCAGTACATCAAACAAAAACTCCGAATACTTCTGAAAAATCTGTTTTCTCATAATGAACATATTGCATGGATATGAAATTTTTCCCTCTGCATACTTCACGGCACTTGGATATATGTCAGGATATTTCTGTTTTATCACACGCATCATAATATCGAAATCTTCTACATTCAACTCTGGAGCATTGTCATAATGTTCACGGATATTTTTTGCCTTTAACTTTTTAACATCTATTCCTTCTGCAATCAAAAAGTCATAATCTGACACCCTGGCATAAATATCCTTTTCATTAATACATAGTTCCTTTACTACTTTTTCAGTAATGTAAGGATATTCTATTGTTCCCCACTCGCTCTCTTCAAGTTTCTTCTCACAAAAAGCAAAATATCTTCTATAATGGCAAAAACCATAATAATCATAGTCTGTATTTTTCCATGCCCAATATTGTGTAGTCAGCTCACAATACGACTTATTTTTGGCAGAGATATTATCGCCTGTATTATCTTTAACCAAATCTGTCTTGCCTTTATGGAAATCAGCTCCCGCAAGAACATGTTCAAATATTGGCAAATCAATTTTTTCCGACACCTTATTTGGTGTATGTGTGACAAATATTTTTATCTTTTTCTGCATCACTGTCTCCCTCTTTATCATTAATAATTCATAAATTGTTTATACCGCTCTAATACTGGTATCGTTTCGCCAATCTCCATAATCAAACCATCATTCATCCATATAACCCTGTCACATAGCTTTTCAAGAGTTTCAATGCTATGTGACACAATGATAACAGTTCTGTTTTTGTCCCCGATCAGCTCTTCCATCCTTGCCATACTTTTCTTTTTAAAATGCTCATCCCCTACACTCAGGACTTCATCCACTAATATAATATCTGTCTCCAAACTTGAAGTAATGGCAAATGCAAGCTTAGAATACATTCCGCTGGAATATGTCTTAACCGGCATGTCTATAAACTGTCCCAGCTCAGAAAACTCTATGATTGATTCCTCTTTTTCTTTTATCTGGGCTTCATTAAATCCCAGCAGCATCCCAGACAAAAAAATATTATCCCTTCCTGTCAATGTATCCTTGAAGCCAACTCCTAGCGATAGTAACGAGACTGAATGGTTCTTCAAATCAATCGTTCCCTCATTTGGACTAAATACTCCTGCTATAGATCGAAGAAGTGTAGATTTTCCACTGCCGTTCTTTCCTATCACGCCAAGTATTTCTCCTTTTTCCACATCAAACGAAATTCCCTTTACTGCCTCAAATACTTCAGGCTTATCAGCATCGCGTCTCAACAGATTTCTTTGTATAGAAAAATTTTTCATAAGCTTATATTGTATATGAACATTTTTCACTTCTATCGCAATTTCCTTCATAATATGCCTCCCTATATCATCTTTACATAATCATTCTCATTCTTATAGATCCAATGAAGTCCTACTGCGGCTATGAATATTGAAATTGCCAGCCATATTCCTAACATAAGACAAGACGGCATTTCATTATATAAAAGACATTTTCTCATACAAAAAATAAGATGTGCTATTGGATTTATTCTTTGAAGCAGATAGCCAAAAGGCTCTGGAAAACTAGTCTGTACATTATAAAATATACCCGTTAAATAGAACAATAGATTTATAATTATACCTATTGCATTTGACAAATCACTAACATATACTCCAATATGAAGCAAGATAGTTCCGCAGGCAAAACAGAACACAAAAAACACAAAAAGTGTTGGTACTATAAATAATATATTTATTCCCACAGGAACATTATAGATAATCATCATTATCGCCACAAGTCCTAAGTTAATCAACATTTTAAATGCAAGTACCAACATCCTCTGTATTAATAAAATATAATTCTGCATAGAAACTTTAGATATAATATGTTGATTCCCCCGAATAAAATCAACACATGTTGTCATGCATCTGCTAAAAAAATCCCATAATGTAA
>CAMUFS010000335.1 GCA_947088195.1 uncultured Clostridia bacterium | reverse complement strand
GGACCTGTCTCGAACATGATTCTCCTATATACAAATAAGCGATAACTATATTTTGCATAAAGTATAATTCACAGCAACAATCAAGTTAGAGGATACTTTTCTCGCCTACTTTCTATAGGTGCCCATGTGCATAAAAATAAACCGTAAACACAATTTTACGGTTTTCATAAAAACGGAGCGGGTGGGGGTCGAACCCACGCACCTTTTCAGATCTACGAGATTTCGAGTCACGCCTCTTCACCACTTGAGTACCGCTCCCTATTATTCTCTATATTCACACAATCAGGAAGGGAGAAACTCTCCCTCCCCTCATTTTCCGTATATATTAATACAGAGAATCAAACATACTATTATAATTGTACTTATTGTTATAACTTCCTGAATTTGTATACAGAGAAGAATTTTTAGAAGCCTGTGAACTCGCTGCCTGCGATATCTGAGACGCTTTATCTGAAACTCTACCTGCATAAGAATTTCTGCCCTCAAACAAAGATTTAAGCTTATTGATATCCGCTTTCTTCAAAGTTTCCTTATCCACAGAAAGCTTATTGCTGTTTGATACATCAATTCCTACTTCTGAAAGTGCTCTCTTATTTGCTGTTGTCATCTGAGTAAGCTGTAAAGTCTTACGCAGCACATTAGGAGAAGAAACGGAACCACCGGACTTTATCGTCTCATTATAATCATCCACAAACGACGTTACCGCTTTTTCAATCGCCTCTCTGTCATAATCCATAGTCTTAACTTCTTTGCCATTTTCATCCGTGGTTGTAATCTCTTTCTTCTGGAACAATGACTTCGTTCCTACCGCCGACAATGCCTCCGCCGACTCTGCAAGATCAGCAGCATCTGCCTTTGCAGCCTTCAACTCTTTATTCGTTGTATCCGACTTCTTAGAAACCACATCATCCACTCTGGATTTGCTGGAAGAATCCTGCCCATAGTATGCTTTCAGAAGCTTATAGTAACTGCCATTACGGATGGAATTATAATCGGCATAAAGATTTGTCATATTTCCCATCCAATTATTGACACCTGATGAACCGAACATAGAACCCATTCCAAATAAGCCTGACATAACTATTTCCTCCTTTCTCATTACAAGGCACAATGCCTTACTGCTTTTTTTAGTATAACACTTTTTTCCAAAAACAGCAATAGTTATTGCAGCGAAATTTCCAATATTAATTGGCTACTCTTGTTCTTCGTCCTTTTTAAATATATTTTTCAACATGCCAGATACCTGAGCAATCGAATCTATTGATATTTTTGCTTTTACTCCATTAATAATCTGCTCAATAATCTCATCTGGCAGATCAATGCCTAATACTTGTTCTACCGCCTTCACAGGCTCGTTCTCAAACAATTCCTTTATTGAACCATTTTTAGTGATTTCCTCCACTATCTTGCTAATCTGTTCTTTTATATCCATCTTTTTTTCCTCCTTAATATTCTCTTGGTACTTCACTCAATCCATACTTTTCCATAAAAACTTTTCGATCCTTCTCATCCTTGATAAGCATAACCTCCTCAAATCTACCTGTCTGGATATCCTTAAAGCCTGCCACCTGTTCTCCTGTACAAATACTGCATCGAATCACGGGTGTAAATCGGTTTTTATCATATTCTTGCTTTTGCTTTTTTCTAAACATTCCAACCTCTTTTCTGCCTACTGTTTCATTCTTACATAGACAATTTTAAGAGACTTATCATTTGGATTTGGATTACGCTTTGTGTTAATCTCCAGAAAATCATAGCTCTTTATTAGCTTCCCCAATTTAGAATAATTATAATTTCTTGGATCAAAGCCGGGAATACGCTTAAGAAGCATATTTCCAATCTCTGACAGATTAATCCACTCATCCTCCTCCGAACGGGACTCTATAATGGCAGCAATCTCCACTCCCACCTCCTCCTTGGTTGGAATATTATTCACTTCTGTCTTCTCCTCCTGCTCTTTCTTCCTCAGCTCTTCTGCCTCCTTCTTTCCCCCTTCCTGTTTTGCTACACGTGCTTTATTTGTCTCATTATCTTTTGCATTCTCCTGATATAGTAAATCCAAAAATTTAAACGATTCACACGCAGCTACCAAAGAGGGTGGCGTTTTCTTCTCCCCCATCCCAATAACAAGCATCCCCGCCTCTCGAAGTCTTATTGCAAGCTTTGTAAAATCGCTGTCAGAAGTCACAAGACAAAAGCCGCTGACTCTACCAGAATACAGAATATCCATCGCATCAATAATAAGAGCAGAATCAGAAGCATTTTTTCCTTTTGTATAATTAAACTGAAAAACTGGCATCATCGCATATTCAATCAGCTTATCCTGCCATGCCATCACGCCCGGACTGGAAAAATCTCCATAGACTCTTTTATATGTAGCAATTCCATAATCGCTTACTTCATCCATAATCAGCTTAATATACTTGGTTGACACATTTTCTGCATCAATCAACACAGCTATCTTTTCCTGCTTTTCCATAAAACCCTCCCACACTTTATACCCATATTTTGAACCTCTATCTCCACGATTCCCTTACAGAAAGCTTTTTCGTTTCTCTATTCACATATCCACAATCATTCCATGTCTGGCTACTTGCAAAAAGCTTATCTACTTTCACGACCTTCTTTCCATACCATTTCGCTTTGTATTGTACCATTCTAACAAATTCTGCCCACAATACATCTGCAATAGACTGTGTTACTTCCATATGGTATCATCTCTTGATTATGATAACAGATGGATGTTAATATGTACAGTATTTTATATCATTTTAGTTTAAAAATATTTAACATGTGCATGCCAATTTATCTCACGACTAAAGTCGCGGATACTCTTGACATACTTTATAAAATAGAAAGACTTTTTATGTCAATCACCAGTTTACTACTTTTGCTGTCAAAATATATAGCTTTTTCCTTGCATAAAATAGTTGTTCCATTCCATATACTGATAAAAATTCATCGAGGCATATGTATGATAACAATTAGTTTATGCATGATTGTCAAAAATGAAGAAGATAACATAGGGGATTGTCTGGCTTCTGTGCTTGGTATCGCTGATGAAATTATAGTTGTGGATACTGGTTCCACAGATAATACCAAAAATATTGTAAAAAAATATACCGATCATTTATATGACTTCACATGGCAGGATGATTTCTCCGCAGCACGAAATTTTTCCTTTTCCAAAGCAACCATGGACTATTGTATGTGGCTGGATGCGGATGACAGAATAAAACAGGACGCACAAGCACGGCTGCTTGCTTGGAAAAAACAGACGGATGGAACTGTGGATGTCGCAATGCTTCCTTATGCATCAGGCTTTGATGAAAAGGGAAATGTTGCATTTTGCTACTACAGAGAGCGACTTCTCAAAAGAGATAGCGGTT
>CAMUFS010000334.1 GCA_947088195.1 uncultured Clostridia bacterium | reverse complement strand
CTAATATTCGTACCATCAATCCATATCTTCCCTGCGGTTGGCATCTCTAATCGGTTCATACAGCGAAGCAGTGTGCTTTTCCCGCTGCCATGTGGACCTATCACTGAGATCACATCTCCTTTTTGGATCTCTGCATTGACATCTACAAGCGGTGTGGTATTTTTATATTCCTTTTTCAAATGCTGGACAACAATCAAGCTCATCTTTACTGTAACATTTTTCTCCTTGCATTTTTTGTTTTTTATCATATCAAAAAAACATCTCTCTCAAAGCTTATCAGCATACTTTGCAGATTTTCTGACATCCTTTGTCGAACCTATGACAGCTTTTTCTCAAAGCCATGTACCCAATCTGATTTTAGATAATAAATAAGATAAATTATGGAGCTAATGCCCCATGTAATGGGATATGCCCAATAAATATGCCCAATCTCGCCAGTTAAATTCATAACTAACATAATGTAGACAATTCTCACCACACACCACACGGACAGCATAATACACATAGGTACAAATGCCTTCCCTGCACCTCGGCAAACCGCCGCTATGGAATGGGAAAAGGCAAGGAGGAAATAAAATAGAGCAACCGTGCGTGCCTGTTGGATGCCAAGTGCAATGACACCGGGTGTCTGATCAAATAAACCAATCATCTGCCCCGCAAAAATATAGTAAAAGATACCCGTTATCTCCGCGAGAATCACCGCGGCATATATGCTAAAGCGTGCTCCCTTCTTTGCGCGATCGTACTGCTTTGCACCAAGATTCTGGCTGATAAATGTTGTGCTTGCCATATTAAAGCTGGTGATGGGAAGAAATGCAAAGCCCTCAATTTTTGCATGTGTGCCATAAGCGGCCATGGCAAGTTTTCCAAAGGAATTGATCTGGGACTGGACAATCACATTGGCAAAGCCAATCACAGAATTTTGTACACCGGAGGGAAAACCATAGCGAATAATCTCCGATAACATGGCTTTGTGAAAACGAATTTTTTTCCATTCAACAGTAAAAATATTTCCCTTTCGTAATAAATGTACCATACAGAGCACCACGCTCGCCGCCTGCGAAATCACAGTTGCCGTGGCAGCAGCCCAAACACCCTGATGAAACACTGAGATAAATAAAAGATCCAACACCACATTGAGCACCGATGAAAATATTAGATAATATAATGGCCTTCTGCTGTCTCCTAAAGCATTCATCACACTGCGGCAGATATTGTACATTACCATTGCAAGGGCACCAAGGAAATAATAGCGGAAATATTCCACTGCCTCTGGCATTACCTCAGGATCGGTCTGCATCCAGACAAGAAAAATTGGGGTGCAGATAACACCAACCACCGTGAGAATCAGCCCACTCACTATGCCAAATGCAAGCACTGTATGAATGGCACAGGACACCTGTTCCTGATCTCCTGCCCCAAAATAGCGAGAAATCACCACACCTCCACCCATTGCGATCCCCATAAAAAAACTGATCATAAGAAAAATAAGTGTCCCTGATGAGGTGACGGCGGCAAGCGCGTTCGTCCCCAAAAATTTTCCCACTATCCACGCATCCGCCGTATTGTACAACTGCTGAAAAACTTGACTAAAAAATACTGGCAAGGCAAAGCCAAGCATTAAGGAATAGGGATTCCCCATAGTCATATCCTTAATATGGGAGGTTTTCTTTGTTTGTGTGTGATTTTGTGAAACCTGCATAGTTACCCTCTTTTCTGTCGTTTTTAACGGATTTAAAGTCTGCTCTATGCAAGCATATCACAAATATATCACTTAATCAATGTAGTGTTACCACATATAAAATTTAGTATTTGCTATTTCCCTCACTTACAGGTACAATAGAATACAAGGAGGAAATTATATTTAATAAAGTTACTTTTTTATGAAAGGGGAAATATTATGTTAGTAAACACAAAAGCAAAGATTGGTGTATTTTCAATCGCATTGGGAGCTTATCTTCCACAGTTCCCATCTCTGGTACCTGAGTTTGAAGCACAATATGAAGCATTTAAAAAGACAATTCCAGATACTGTAGAGATTATAGATGGAGGAATGGTGACGACCAAAGAACAGTCACAGGCTGCTGGTGATCTATTTCGAAGTGCAGATGTGGATCTGGTATTTTTACAGCTTCTGACCTATGCCACATCCTACAATATGCTTCCTGCCATAAAAGATCTGGATGTGCCAGTTGTTCTGGTAAATATTCAAAAACTAAAAGCCCTTGACTATGACCACACGGATATTGCTTCTTGGCTTTCAGAAGGCTATGCCTGTGGTGCTGTCGGTGAGATGGTTGCAGATCTTGAGCGTTATGGAAAGCGTCACGCTGTCATCACTGGCGTGGTAGAAGGAGGCGATCCGGGCGTTCAAAAAGAAATTGAAGAATGGTGCCTTGCTGCTCAGACCAGAAGAAGATTCCGCGATACCAATATCGCACAAATTGGAAGACCATATCCCGGCATGATGGATCTTTATATAGATGAATCCAACCTATATAGAAGGATGCATCTATACACCAAACAGTTTGACTGGGAAAAAATGTGGGCCATCGCGGACGACATTACCGATGAAGCTGCTATCCGCGCAAAGGCACAGGATATTCTTGATACCTTTGCTATTGAAGGCGGCGGCAGCATCGAGGAAGTATGGGAGATGGCAAAGTATGTTGTGGCTTTTGAACAATGGGTTAAAGCAGAAAAGCTTGGCTTAATTGCTTCCCATTATGATGGCTTTGCAACTGGGAAGGCAGGCGTTCTTGACAGTATGCTTATCCCTGCTTTTTCCATGTTAATCAAACAGGGAACAGCCTGCGCGGTAGAAGGTGACATGAAAGTTGCAATGGCCATGAGCATACTAAAAACAATCTCTGGCACAGGACAGCTTGCAGAAATGTATTCCATTGATTTTAATGATGACATAGCCATTATTGGACACAGTGGCTCTGGCGATGCGGATATTTCCAAAAAGAAACCAACCATGAAAATCGTAAAGGTATTTCATGGCAAAACAGGTGGCGGTTATCTGACACAGTTTTATCCACATGAAGGTCCTGTGACTTATCTTGCTATCACACAAGACGGTGATGGACATTTTAAATTTATTGTTGCAGAAGGTGTCAATGAAGAAGGCAAGATTCTTTCCTTTGGGGACACAAATATGAGAACCCGATTTACATGTGGAGCAAGAGAATTTGTAAACCGTTGGAGTGAATGTGGACCTACCCACCACTTTGCAGCGGCTACTGGCCGACATATTGATACCATACTAAAGGTCGCAAAGATCTTTAATGTACCCGTTGATATTGTTACTAGATAAAATATCTATACTTTATGCAAAATATATTTGTATAATCATTTTCGAAAGAGGTTCGCATAGCCAAATCATTC
>CAMUFS010000333.1 GCA_947088195.1 uncultured Clostridia bacterium | reverse complement strand
TCAGTGTGATAATTCCTTCAGCTCCTATGTAAGATCCATTATAACAGAGAGAATAAATGGGGGCACTCATTCCTGATCCTTTGGCATAAGCTGCGAAAAATAGCAGACCAGATAGATATGCAAAAATAAAACGTCCCAGAATACCAACTATATAGCCAATCCATAGACCATATTTTTTATTGGAAAAGAAGCCTGATAATCCAAGAGCGCCAAAGGCGAGCGGATAATCGACAATCATTTGGGGGATAGAATAAAAAATGGGGTCCAGAACAAATTGGAGGAGACCATATGCAAAACCAGTTATTAAGCCAGCCTTTGGACCATACCAGTAACCTATCAGTACAATAAAAAGCATACTTAATAAGGTGACAGATCCTCCAAGCGGCAGCTCAAAAATTTTCAACATGGATGTAACGATGGCAAGAGCCATAGCGGCAGAAGAAAATACAAGCTGTCTGGTTGTAAACCTTCGGGATTTCATTTCCTTTGGCTGTAAAAATAGAGCGAGGGCGATCAG
Organism: uncultured Clostridia bacterium; assembly: GCA_947088195.1. Lineage (GTDB taxonomy): Bacteria > Bacillota > Clostridia > Lachnospirales > Lachnospiraceae > RGIG8607. Next base: position 2,904 of record CAMUFS010000333.1, on the reverse strand, counting down.
ACCTGCAATCAGAACTATAACGGTGATAATACCAGATGATGTTAGACGAAATACTTCGTCGTCTGTGGGTGTTGCAAAAAAATTAGACATAAAAAAACCTCCTTTTACTTACGACAGGAGGGGAACAAATAAGGCTGTCAAAATCCTTATCTATGCTTCCTTACGCCGGTATTATCCGGTTCAAGTAATGAGGGTTAATGCCCAAAGGCATAATCTCAGCAAAAGCTCCCCTAGCGTTGCAGTATTTTATTATAGATATGAATACCATGTGAGTATATACTAGATAGATGGAAATGTCAATAGAACAATTATTTAGCCTGCATAACCCTTCAACCTTTTGAGTCCAAAGTATTGATATAAATCCAGTGCGAATCCTCTCAAACATGATTTTATTAAGAGACTATGAATTTGCAGACACACTCTAAGAACAAAAATATAAGAAGGGATGGAAAAAACAGGAATAAAATGTTATAATGTTCGGAAAGGCAAAAAATAAGGAGACAATTTATGCAGCAACATTCCAAAATAAAAATATTGACCCATGCCATCTATATGATACTATTCTATTCCTTTGCAGGTATCTGTGTCAGCTCACTGGCAGCTTTTTATTCTGTGGAAATATATCAAAAGCATTATATAATTTGGACATTTTTGGCGGCTTTGATCACTATACCATTTTGCTTGATGCAGATGAAGCGAGATGGTTTGCTTGAAAGAGAAAAGCGTCTAAGAATAGGAGATATCACTTTTGGCAATCTTCTTGCAGTTGTCGTATTAAGTATATCTGTATGTATCGCACTGAATTATTGGATTAAGATGATGGGTTTGATGAAGCTGTTTCATGGATATGATAAGGTGGAACAACTAATATATGGGAATAGTCTTGTGGAAGAGCTTTTGTCAGTGGTGCTGGCAGCGCCGATTGTGGAGGAGCTTTTGTTTCGTGGATTGGTTTATGGGAATCTACAGAAGCTTTGGAATCAAAAGGGAGCGATGCTTGCATCTGCCTTGTTATTTGGCTTGTATCACGGAAATGTAGTGCAGTTTATCTATGCGTTTATTATTGGACTTTTGTTAGTATATATTTATGAAGCATTTGGGACGATATGTGCTCCTATCTTGTCTCATATGATAGCTAATGGGGTGTCTGTTTTTATGACAGAATGTCTGGATATGAGCTGGCTGGAAAAGGGCAGTAAAATGCTTCTATTTACCCTTATTTTTACATTGACAGGAGTTCTTTCTTTTGCTTGGATAGCGCGGAGCAAAAAGGGAAAACTGGATAAATAAGACAGCTTAATAAAAAATTAACAAAATATGATGTGTTTTTAGATAATTTTATCTTATAATAACTTATAGAATTTAGGGAGGACAGTGTTATGAAGAGGGAATATGACAGTATTGTAGTGGGCAGTGGGTTTGCTGGAGCAGTGGTGGCAAGGGAGCTTGCTGAGCGCGGAAATGAGAGAGTGCTGGTAATAGAGAAGAGAGGGCATGTGGCGGGGAATTGCTATGATGTCTGTGATGAGCATGGCGTGTTGATTCACCAGTATGGTCCACATATCTTTCACACAAATATCGAGCGGGTTTATCAGTATCTGTCTCGTTTTACAGAATGGTATGACTACAGCCATGAGGTGGTGGCAAATGTCAATGGCCAGATGATTCCAGTTCCTTTTAATTTAAATACACTTTATCTTGTGTATGATAAAGAGATGGCGGAGAGCTTGGAGAAGAAGCTTGTGGAGGCATTTGGCGAAGGGAGCCGCGTGCCTATTTTAAAGCTTAGGGAACAGGAGGATGAGGATTTAAAGGCAGTGGCAGAATATGTGTATGAACATATTTTTCTGAGATATACTATGAAGCAGTGGGGACAGAAGCCAGAGGAGATTTCCCCGGAGGTGACGGGAAGGGTGCCTGTTCTTTTGTCGAGAGACAATCGGTATTTTCAGGATATATATCAGGGTATGCCTCTGCATGGCTATACACCGATGGTGGAGGAGATGCTTTCTCATCCGGGAATTGAGGTGTCTTTAAATACGGATGCAAAGGATGTGGTTAAGCTTGAGAATGGCACAATCTATGTAAAGGGAGAGCCATTTGACGGAAAAGTGATCTATACGGGGCCGCTGGATGAATTTTTTGATTGCTGTTATGGAAGGCTGCCATACCGATCTCTTCAATTTGCATTTGAACATTTAAAAACAGACAGTTATCAGGAGAAGGCTGTGGTTAATTATACGGTCAGCGAGGATTTTACAAGAATCACAGAATTTAAGAAGCTTACGGGGCAGGAAATGCCCGGAGAGACGACGATTATGAAGGAATATCCAATTCCCTATACAGATAGTGAGACGGAGATTCCCTATTATGCAATTATAAATGATGAGAACCAAAAATTGTATGAGCGTTATTTGGCTTTAGTAAAAGAATACCCCGGTTTTTATCTGGCAGGTCGTCTTGCTGAATATAAATATTATAATATTGATGCCATTGTGGAGCGTGCGCTCTCACTGGCAGATCAGTTGTTGTCGGAGAGGTAAGGGAGGATAAAAATGAAGCTGTTATCAATAGCAGTACCCTGTTACAATTCAGAGAGTTATATGGAGCATTGTGTGGAAAGTCTGCTGCCGGGTGGAGATGAGGTTGAAATTATTATAGTAGATGATGGTTCACAGAAGGACAGGACGAGTGAGATAGCAGATCGGCTGGAACAGGAGCATCCGGGCATTGTAAGAGCCATTCATCAGGAGAATGGCGGACATGGCGAGGCCGTCAACACAGGGCTTGCCAATGCGACGGGTGTATATTTTAAAGTGGTTGACAGTGATGACTGGCTCAATGAAAAGGCATATATGCAGGTTTTGGATTTGCTCCGCGAGATGGTGGATCAGGAGACAGAAC
>CAMUFS010000332.1 GCA_947088195.1 uncultured Clostridia bacterium | reverse complement strand
GTATGGATTGTAAAACACTTTCTGTCTCTATTCCTCCCAGTATAAAGTTTCCTTTTTCCAATGCTTCTGGTCTTTCGGTTGAGGTTCGAATACATACTGCTGCAAATGAATAACCAATATAATTGAAAAATGCACTCTCTTCTGGCAGTGTCCCACTATCTGACACAACACACTTCGCATGTAACTGCAATGCATTATAATCTGTAAAGCAAAATGGTTCCATCTCTCTTACTAACGAATGAAATTCAAATCCCCTCTCTTTTATTTTCTTTCTGCTTCTTGGATGTACACTGTAAATCACTGGCATCTGATAATATTCTGCCATAGTATTTATCGCTCTCATCAACGTATCAAAATTTTTTTCCTGATCAATATTTTCCTCTCGGTGTGTAGATAATAATAAATACTGTCTTTTTTCTAATCCAAGTCTTTCTAATATACTACTGCTTTTTATTTTTTCTAAATTTGCTCGAAGCACCTCTGCCATAGGTGAGCCTACCACAAAGGTTCTTTCCTTTGCTGTTCCTTCCGCGTTTAAATATCTTCTGGCATGTTCTGAATAGCATAAATTAACATCCGAAATATGATCCACAATACGACGGTTCATCTCCTCAGGAAGATTTTCATCAAAGCATCGATTACCCGCCTCCATATGAAAAATCGGGATTTTCAATCGTTTTGCTGAAATTGCTGCTAAGGCTGAATTTGTATCGCCAAGAATTAATAGAGCATCTGGCTTTTGCTCCGTCATAATCTGATAGCTTTTACTAATGATATTTCCAATAGTTTCCCCTAGATGTCTTCCCACCGCATTAAGATAAATATCTGGCTCTCTAAGCTCCAGATCTTCAAAAAATATCTGATTTAATGAATAATCATAGTTTTGTCCTGTATGTACTAAGATCTGGTTAAAATAAGTATCACATTTCTTTATTATTTCCGACAGTCGTATAATTTCTGGTCTTGTCCCTATCACTGTCATAACTTTTAGTTTTCTTTCTTTGTTATCCATCTTTATACTCCTGCATATCTATAATCACTTATAACACAACCAAATTAGGTTATCACTTAACAATTCTTATTTCTATCATTCCTCCACATTCTCATAATAAGTATCTGGTTTGTCTTTATCAAATATCTCATTTGCCCACATAATTGTCACCAAATCCTCTGTCCCTATATTTGTAATACTATGTGTATACCCAACTGGAATATCAACAACCTCCAAGTTTTCTCCTGTCACTCTATATTCTACTTTGCTATTAGTAATTATATCTCGAAGCTTGATTATAGCTGTTCCTTTTACTACTAAAAATTTCTCCACTTTCGTATGATGCCAATGATTTCCTTTTACAATTCCCGGCTTTGTCACATTTATGGATACTTGTCCTGAATATTTTGTTTTTATAAATTCTGTAAAAGAACCTCGATTGTCTTTATTCATCTTTAATGCATATTTTAATTGTTCTGGCTTCACATAACTTAAATAGGTACTATACAGCTTTTTTTCTGCTTCGCTTGCTAGATTTGGCAATGAAAAATTTATATGACAATCTGAAAAACGGTAAATTATATCTGCTAATTCTCCCACTTTTATAAAAAAACTATCTTGCACTTTTGGATATAATTCTTGTTTTTCCTTATCTATCTCTATATTATGTATCCATGTATGAATAACATCATCAATATAAATCAATTCTATCTCTACATCTGGATTATGAATCTGTATTTCCTCTCCTTTTGCAATATGATAACAAAAAGTTGCTACCACACTGTTATAGTCAGGTTTACACCATTTTCCAAAGACATTAGGAAGACGATAGATGGATAGCGTTGTCTTCCCGGTAGACCTATAATTTTGCAGCAAAATTTCTGCTTTTCTTTTGCTAATGCCATAGGCATTTTCTCTGTCTGCCTGAATGGAAGAGGCATATATAATATGTATTCTTTTAGGATTTTTTTCTAAATAAGTGAGTAGTTTTTCTGTAAATTTTACATTTCCTGTTATATATTCCTCTTCTTTTTCTGGCCGATTCACTCCAGCTAGATGAAATACAATATCACATTCTGCTGCGTAATTTTGTATGATTTCTTCTGTTGTTTTTCTATTTACAAGCAGTAAATTATCAAATCCTCTATTTTTTAATTCTATCATTAGATTTTTTGCAATAAACCCATCTGAGCCAGTTATTAAAATTTTCATTTTTCTTGTCTCCACTGGTGCAAACATTCCTGCACATAAGATAACTGCAATAATTTTTCTTTTATCTGCTCCACATTAAGCCGCTGTGCATTGGCGGAGGTAAATTCCTTTATCGTTGCCCTTTTTGGATTACCATGAATAAAGTAATTGTCATAATTAAGATTTCGATTATCAGCAGGAACTTGATAGTATGCTCCTCTATCAACGGCCCTTGCACATTCCTCATTTGTCAACAAGGTTTCATGAAGCTTCTCACCATGGCGGATACCAATAATACGTATCTTATGCTCTATTTCAAACAATTCTATAATTGCTTGTGCCAGATCACCAATGGTGCAAGCAGGTGCCTTCTGTACCATAATATCGCCACTCTCTGCATGTTGAAAAGCAAAGATCACCAATTCCACGGCCTCCTCTAAACTCATTAAAAATCTTGTCATCTCTGGCTCTGTAATTGTGATATCCTGTCCATTTCGAATTTGTTCCATAAATAATGGCACCACAGAACCGCGCGAACAAAGGACATTTCCATATCGAGTGCCACATATCAGTGTTTTATCAGGAGTGACCGTTCTTGATTTTGCAATAAAAACTTTTTCCATCATAGCCTTTGAGGTGCCCATGGCATTGACAGGATAGGCTGCCTTATCCGTGGAGAGACAGACCACCTTACTAACATGATTTTCTATGGCAGCAGTCAAAACATTCTCTGTCCCTAATACATTTGTCTTTACTGCCTCTGTGGGAAAAAATTCACACGATGGAACCTGCTTTAATGCAGCTGCATGAAAGATATAATCCACCCCATAAAATGCATTGCGGACACTCTGAATATCCCTGACATCCCCTATATGAAATTGAATTTTTTGAAAGAAATCAGGATACTCTGCTTGATACGCATGACGCATATCATCCTGTTTTTTCTCATCTCTTGAAAAAATGCGGATTTCTTTTATATCGGTGGAAAGGAAACGCTTTAAAACAGCATTGCCAAAAGAACCTGTCCCACCTGTAATTAATAATGTTTTTCCCTTAAACATCTTTTGTTGGCCTCTTTTCTATCTTACTTATTCTCCTCTACAATAAAAAGATTTTCCAATATGATAATAATTTAATGGATGGTAAATTGCTTTCTTCATTTTTTGATAATCTTCATTTGTTCTTTCATAACAAAGAAGTGATTCCAATAATTCAAACACAAAATACATTTCACTCTTTTTTGGTAATCCTTCTTTTACTAAAA
>CAMUFS010000331.1 GCA_947088195.1 uncultured Clostridia bacterium | reverse complement strand
ATATTGACTGACATCACTACCTATAATTTATCGGAGCAAATCCGCTCCTGTATCTTAATACTTGAAAAAAAATGGAACAAAAAGCAGCTCTCCTTCGCCTTAGATTTTGATGAGTACAATATCACGGCAGATGAAGAGCTGCTAAAACAGGTATGGCTTAATCTTATTGATAATGCGATAAAATTTTCCCCTGAGAGTGGCACAATTCTGATCGACATTACGCAGGATGCCAAAGCTACTTTGATATCTATTACAAATAAAGGTGACGTGATCGCACCAGAACATCAAAAGCGAATTTTTCATAAATTCTATCAAGCTGACGAGTCCCACACCAAAGAGGGAAATGGCATTGGTCTTTCTATTGTCAAACGAATTGTCGAGCTGCATGGGGGAACTATCTTTCTAGACAGCAAAGATAATCATACCACCTTTCAGATTAAACTACCCACAGAAGCCTGAGCTAAGCTTATCTTTATATCAATTATTCTAGCTATTACATCAGTAACCCCGCCAATATCTGAACACAGGTCTCCACGCCTAATTTACTGCTGTCCAGCACCATATCGTAATTATCCACTGCCTCCCACTTCTTCATGGTATTGGCGTAATATGCCGACCTTCTGCGCCTGTTGTTCTTCTCCATCACCTTGTCTACATTGGCCTTATCTATTCCATACTCCTTTATGATTCGTTCTCGTTTTGACTCATAATCTGCGCGGATAAATACCCTGAGAACACCTCCCCGATCGCGCAGTGCCTCCCCCGCACAGTGCCCCACAAATACACACCTTCCTTGCTCGGCTGCCTCCTTTACTGCCTTTTGCATGGACAGATAGATCTGCTGTTCTGTGGACAATGTATCCCCTTTGCCACTCTGTGCATTGATTAGCATGGCAATGGAATATAAAAAGCTGTTTGTAGTGCTCTCCTCACGCCTTTCCACTTCCTTTGCAGACATACCAAGACGTGCTGCCACTTTCTCGTACACTTCGCTGGTACAGCAGGCGATCTTCGCTCTCTCCGCCGTTTTCTTCCCTATCTCAGTACCTGCGCTACCATATTCCCTCTCAATAGCAATATAATGATATTTCATAGCTGTTTCCCTCCTTACGCCGACTGCTCAAATTGGCTGTTGTACAATTCGCTGTAAAAACCACCTTTTGCAAGCAATTCCTCATGCGTACCACTCTCAATAATATCCCCTGCCTTCATCACCAATATCAGATCGGCATCCTTGATCGTTGACAATCTATGTGCAATTACAAAGGAGGTTCGATTTCTCATCAATTCGTCCATCGCCTGCTGAATCTTAAGCTCTGTTCTGGTATCCACTGAGCTGGTAGCCTCATCAAGAATCAACATCGGGCGATCGGCAATCATCGCTCTTGCAATGGTAAGCTGCTGCTTCTGCCCCTGTGACAGACTTACTTGATCATTAAGCACCGTGTCAAAGCCTTCTGGCAGAGAACGGATAAAATGATACAATCCCACTGCCTTACATGCCTTTATCATGCTTTCCTCCGACACATTTTTCGAACAATAGACAAGATTTTCTCGAATCGTTCCCTCAAATAGCCAGGTATCCTGCAAAACCATACAGAATTGAGAGTGAACCTCCTCCCTTCTCACCTTATCAACAGCAATCCCATCAATCTGTATTTCTCCTCCTAACAGCTCATGAAAACGCATCAGAAGATTCACCATGGTTGTCTTGCCTGCACCGGTAGGGCCAACGATCGCTATCTTCTGTCCCGCCGTTGCCTTGGCAGAAAAATCATGAATAATAATCTTGTCTGTCCCCTCATATCCAAATCTAACATGTTTAAACTCCACATCACCTTTCACATTTACCAGATGCGCTGTCTTTTCACTCTCATCGGCCATCTCCTCCGCTTCCAGAAATTCAAACACTCTCTCACCGGCAGCCGCCGCAGACTGTAAAGATTGTGCTGCCTGTGCCATCTGTGACAAAGGCTGTGTAAAAAACCGCACATACATCATAAAGGCAACGATCACCTCAAAGCCAATGCGCCCATTCATTGTGAGTAATGCACCCACAATACACACTACCACATAGCCAAAATTTCCGATAAATCCCATAATTGGCATCATCATGCCAGACAGACACTGCGCCTTAAAGCCGCTGTCCAAAAGATTTTCATTCATTCTGTCAAAATCTGCCTGTGCCTTTGCTTCTCCATTATATGCTTTTACAACTGTATGGCCAGAATAAATCTCCTCAATATGGCCATTTAACAGACCTAGATTTTTCTGCTGCCGGAAGAAATACTTCTGGGAACGGCCCATAATCAGCATCATCAACACAAATCCCACAATCGTAGAAAGCACCGCCGCAACTGTCATTGTCACATCTGTGATAAGCATCATAATTACAGAGCCGATAAACAACATAATCGCAGAAACCAACGTTCCAATGCTCTGGTTTAAGGACTGTGCTATAGTATCTACATCATTTGTCACCCTTGACAACACATCTCCAGTTGTCGTCTTATTATAATACCACATAGGCAGCCGATTGATCTTCTTTGAAATATCACCTCTAAGACTCTTTGACACACCCTGCGTTACACTTGTCATAAGAAGATGCTGCATTAAAGATAACACCGCACTAAATACATAAAAGCAGATCAATGTTATCCCAATCTTAGCCACTGCCTCCATATCAATCTCTGCCATCAGTCCATCTGTAATTACCTTAGTCATCTCTGACAATTTATCAGGACCCAGCAGAGTAAGTATTGTCCCTGCTCCCGAACCTACCATCGCCAAAATCATAAAGCTCCAATATCTGCGGCAGTAGAGGAGGAGCTTTTTCCATGTACCTGTAAAATCCTTTGATTTCGTTCTATTTTCCATTATGCAAGCTCCTCCTTTGAAAGCTGAGAATAAGCGATCTGCTGGTAAGTCTCACAATCCCTCATTAATTCCTTATGTGTTCCCTTGCCAACTACCTTACCGTCATCTAATACAAGAATCTGATCGGCATCCCGAATGGTGCCAATTCTCTGCGCCACAATTAACCTCGTTGCATCCTTACAATCCTTCTCCAACTGCTTTCTAAGAATCCGGTCTGTCTTATAATCAAGCGCCGAAAAAGAATCATCAAAAATCAAAATCTCTGGTCTCCTACAAACTGCCCTTGCGATTGACAGCCTTTGCTTCTGTCCACCTGAGAAATTTGAACCACCCTGAGACACATGTGCCTCATAGCCCTCTGGAAGCTTTTCCACAAACTCAGAGGCCTGTGCTGTATAAACAGCATCCACCACATCAGATTTTAAGTGCTTTGCTTTTCCATTATCACCATAGGCAATATTATCATAAACTGTACCTGAAAATAGAATCGCTTTCTGTGACACATAGCCAATCTTATTTCGCAAAGCTTTCTGATTATAATTCTTGACATTTATGCCATCCACTAAAACTTCTCCC
>CAMUFS010000330.1 GCA_947088195.1 uncultured Clostridia bacterium | reverse complement strand
AGATCAAAATAACCTGCATGATCATGTGTCTGCGTTGTCGGCAGACCATTCTCATCACAGTGAAACAAGAAAAACTCACATTCTGGCCCCACATCAAAGCTAAAGCCAAGCTCCAAGAGCTCTTTCAAGGTACGCTGCAAAATATATCTGGAATCTCCCTCAAATGCCGAGCCATCTCTTCTACACACATTGCAGATAAGCCTTGCCACCTTGCCCTGCTGTGGCCTCCACGGAAATATCTCCAATGTATCCAGATCAGGGTGAAGATACATGTCCGATTCCTCTATTCTCGCAAAACCCTCAATCGCAGATCCGTCAAACATGCACCGATTATCTAGTGCTCTCTCTAGTTGACTGGAGGTGATCGCCACATTCTTTAGATTACCAAAAATATCTGTAAACTGAAGGCGGATAAATTCCACATCCTCCTCTTCCACCAGCCTAAGCACATCCTCCTTTGTATATCTGCCCATACGGATTCTCCCTTCCCTGATCCTCCTATTTGACTACAATATTGTAAATTCTTCCCTTAACATAAATTTCTTTTACAATTTTCTTTTCCTCTGCCGCTTTCTTGACAATATCAAGAGCCATCACCTTTTCTCTCACAGAGTCCTGCGTCTCATTGATATCTACCTTCACAGTCGCCCTCACCTTACCATTGAGCTGCACTGCGATCTCAGCTTCTTCTTCTATTGTCTTAGCTTCCTCATAGACAGGCCACTTCTGCATATAAGCCCTGCCAGCAAAACCAACCTGTTCCCAAAGCTCCTCCGTAATATGCGGCGCAACTGGATACAACAAAAGCAGCAAAGAACGAAATTCTCCTCTTGTCACGCTGCCAACGCGATAAAAATCATTGACCAAACCCATCATGGCGGCGATCGCCGTGTTAAACTTTAATCCTTCAAAATCAAGACTCACCTTCTTGATCACCTGATGCATCTTTGTCTCCAGTGCAGCAGAATAGCCTTCCTCCTCAGTCAGCATATCGCTAAGCTTCCACACACGCTCAAGGAAACGTCGGCAGCCTCTCACACCCTCGTTAGACCATGCGGCACTCAATTCAAATGCCCCGATAAACATCTCATAAGTGCGAAGAGAGTCGGCGCCAAATTCATTTACAATATCATCAGGATTTACCACATTACCGCGGGATTTTGACATCTTTTCATTGTTCTCTCCCATAATCATGCCATGAGAGGTTCTCTTCTGATATGGCTCTGGCGTGCTAACCAGCCCAAGATCATACAAAAACTTATGCCAAAATCTGGAGTACAGAAGATGTAACGTTGTGTGTTCCATCCCTCCGTTATACCAATCTACCGGCATCCAATAATCCAACGCTTCCTTGCTCGCAAATGCCTCCTTATTGTCTGGGTCTGTATACCGCAGAAAATACCACGAAGAGCCCGCCCACTGAGGCATGGTATCTGTCTCTCTCTTTGCAGGACCTCCACAGCAAGGACAAGTCGTGTTCACCCAATCTGTCATAGCAGCCAATGGAGATTCCCCATTATCTGTCGGCATATAGCTCTCTACTTCCGGGAGCATCAATGGCAGCTCACTCTCCGGGATCGGCACGAAACCACACTTTTCACACTGAACAAGTGGAATGGGCTCTCCCCAATACCTCTGGCGTGAGAACACCCAATCTCTCAATTTATAATTTACTTTCTGTTTTCCAATTCCCTGTTCTGTCAGCCACTCAGTAATCTTCTTCTTTGCCTCCGCAACCTCCAGCCCATCCAAAAAACCAGAATTGACAAGCTTTCCGCTAGATACATCTGTAAAAGCTGCCTGATCCACATCACCGCCTGCCACAACCTCGATAATGGGCAGACCAAATTTCTTTGCAAACTCCCAGTCTCTCTCATCGTGTGCCGGAACTGCCATAATTGCACCTGTGCCATAGCTCATAAGCACATAATCCGAGATCCAGATAGGAATCTCCTTGCCATTCACCGGATTGACGGCTGTCAATCCATCCAATACAACACCTGTTTTTTCTTTTACAAGCTCTGTTCTCTCAAAATCAGATTTTTTTGCCGCCATCTCGCGGTATGCGGCAATCTCATCCCAATTCCTCAGCTCAGCCTTATATTTATCAATAAAAGGATGCTCCGGGGAAATAACCATATAGGTCGCGCCAAAAAGCGTATCTGGTCTTGTCGTAAAGATGCGAAGCTTGTCCTCCTTGCCCGCAATAACAAAATCAACCTCAGCGCCCACAGAGCGCCCAATCCAATTCTTCTGAGAGACCTTTACCTTCTCGATATAATCCACATCATTAAGTCCCTCTATCAGCTTTTCCGCATACTCTGTAATCTTAAGCATCCACTGGCTCTTTACCTTGCGGACCACCTCTCCGCCGCAGCGCTCACAGACACCATTCACCACTTCCTCATTGGCAAGTCCAACCTTACACGAGGTACACCAGTTAATCGGCATCTCCGACTTATAGGCAAGTCCCTTCTCAAACAATTTCAGGAAAATCCACTGTGTCCATTTATAATAATCGGGATCTGTCGTATTGATCTCTCTATTCCAATCAAAAGAATATCCAAGTGTCTTAAGCTGTTCTTTAAAATGCTTTACATTCTTCTCTGTCACAGCTCTTGGATGAATCTTATTCTGAATCGCATAATTCTCCGTGGGGAGGCCAAATGCATCCCAGCCCATTGGAAATAGAACATTATATCCCTGCATACGTCTTTTTCTGGCAATAATATCCATCGCTGTATATGGCCTTGGATGCCCCACATGCAGTCCCTGACCGGAAGGATAAGGAAATTCTAGCAGCACATAATACTTTGGCTTGCTTCTGTCTGTGCCAACGCAAAACGCCTCTTCCCTCTCCCATATCTCCTGCCACTTTTTCTCAATGTCCTTTGGTTCATATGGCTTGCTCATTCTCTCTCCTCCTTCAATATGCCAAAATCAGGCAAAAAATATCCATTATAATGCAAAAGCCCCTTCGTCTCACTCTCCAGAGACGAAAGGGCTGCCCTTTCTATGCGGATGACAGGAATCGAACCTGCACGGTCTCCCACTAGATCCTAAGTCTAGCGCGTCTGCCAGTTCCGCCACACCCGCTAAGTACTGGAACAATCACAGTATAGATAATATAAGAAAAGCATTGAAAAGCTTATGCCTCTCAATGTCTTATCTTGAATGAGACATCGGGGATTCGAACCCCGGACAACTTGATTAAAAGTCAAGTGCTCTACCGCCTGAGCTAATATCCCATATTCAAATAAATATCAACTGCCGAGCTGGGCTAGTTGGATTCGAACCAACGAAATGCAGGAGTCAAAGTCCTGTGCCTTACCGCTTGGCGATAGCCCATCAATCGCTTTCCCGCCATATACAAGACGGCGACTGAAAAGCAGGGTGGATACAGGGACTCGAACCCTGGGCCTCCAGAGCCACAATCTGGCGCGCTAACCAACT
>CAMUFS010000329.1 GCA_947088195.1 uncultured Clostridia bacterium | reverse complement strand
TACAATGAGGAGGATTACAATAAGTTGTTGAGAGGAAATTCCTACACAGCTTATACCTTCCTTATGGACAAGATAAGAAATCTTGAGATTACACCCGCACAGCTTGCGCTCGATCCATGTTCGGGCTCTGTCTGTATCACAGATGTCAATACTGGGCAAGTCAAGGCGCTTGTTATTTATCCAAGCTATGACAATAATAAATTTTCTGGCTATATGGACGCAGAGTATTGGAATCAGCTTGCCAACGATGAGTCCAATGCAAAGCCGTTGTACAACCGCGCGACCATGACAGAAACTGCTCCCGGTTCTACTTTTAAGATGATCTCTGCCATCGCTGGTTTGGAGGAGGGTGTGATCACTACTTCTGAACGGATCTATGACGCAGTTATATTTGATACTGTACCGCCGCCAGTCCGCTGCTGGTCATCTGTTTCACATGGCAGGGAAACTGTGGAGGATGCTATAAAAAATTCTTGTAATTATTTCTTTTATGAGTTGGGGTATCGCTTAAGCCTAAGCCCCACTGGCATCTATACACCAGATTTAGGAAATGAGAGACTAAAAAAATATGCTGCTATGTTTGGACTTGACAGTACAAGTGGAATCGAGCTTTCTGAGGCAGCACCGCATATTTCTACAGAATATCCAATCCAGTCTGCTATTGGACAGGGCAACAATGATTTTACAAATGTACAGCTTGCCCGCTATGTTGCCACAATCGCCAATGGGGGAACAAACCGAAAGCTCACGTTGTTGGATAAGCGGACCGATTCAGAGGGAAATATAGAGGAGATCTATTCCTCTGAGATTACCAATATTGTGGAGATACAGGACTCGACATGGAGAGCGGTTCATGAAGGGATGCGAAGGGTGGTCAGCGAGGGATCGGTGAGAAGTATTTTTAAAGATCTTCCTTTTTCTGTGGCAGGGAAAACGGGGACAGCGCAGGAAAATCCCATGCGTCCTAACCATGCTGTATTTGTCAGCTATGCGCCTTATGAAAACCCTGAGATAGCCGTTAGCGTGCTAATTCCAAATGGTTTTACTTCCAGCTATGCAGCAGAAATTGCCAGAAATTCTTACCTGCTTTATTATCATCTGGAGGATACTGACACAGAACATGCAGCGACACCGGGAGATACCATTGTAGTAGATTAAATGTTATGGTATACAGGAGACGAAAAATGAAAAATTCTGTTATTATCAAAGGAAATAAATACGGAATTACCGTTATTCTTGACAAGGATCTTCCGTTTGAGGAGCTTAAGGAGGCAGTGGCTGCTAAATTTAGAGAATCAACCAAATTTTTTGGAGATGCTCAGATGGCTGCCTCATTTGAGGGAAGAAAGCTCTCAGAAAAGGAAGAGCGAGAGATATTGGATGTGATTGCAGAAAATTCTGATTTCAGGATTATCTGTGTACTTGATACGGATCAAGAAAAGGAGGAGATGTTTAAAAAAAGCCTTAATGCTCGTCTATGCGAATTGTCCTCTCAGAGTGGACAATTTTATAAAGGAACTCTGCGTTCCGGGCAGGTGTTGGAGGCGGAGAGCAGTATTGTGGTAATGGGAGATGTCAATCCCGGTGCCAAGGTAATTTCAAAAGGAAATGTGATCGTACTCGGCGCATTAAAGGGGACTGTGTACGCGGGGGCAGCAGGATCGGAGACTTCTTTTGTGGCGGCACTTGAGATGAACCCCATGCAGATACGCATCGGAGATGTCGTTGCAAGAAGCAACGATGAACAAACAAAAGCAAAGGCGAAAAAAGTCGAGAAAGAGGCAAAAATCGCATATGTTGATGAGGGATATATCTATATGGAGCCGTTAAACCGAGAGTCGATCAAATATCTGGGATAATTCACAGATAACGGTTGCAAAACGGTAAAATCCACGATATACTACCTTACAGAAAGGTCAAAAAGCTCAAGAATGATATATGGGAGGATTAATAAGGATGAGTGAAGTAATCGTAGTTACTTCTGGCAAAGGCGGCGTCGGTAAAACCACCACCACAGCTAACGTAGGTACTGGATTAGCAAAATTGGACAAGAAGGTTGTATTGATTGACACAGACATCGGGCTTCGCAACTTAGATGTGGTGATGGGGCTTGAAAACCGGATTGTATATAATTTGGTAGATGTCGTAGAGGGAAACTGCAGAATGAAGCAGGCGCTTATCAAAGATAAGCGCTATCCCAACTTATACTTGCTTCCTTCCGCACAGACGCGGGATAAGAGTGCTGTGACGCCAGAGCAGATGAGAAAGCTCACGGATGAGCTTCGTGAGGAATATGAGTACATACTTCTGGATTCTCCTGCTGGTATTGAGCAGGGGTTCAAAAATGCCGTTGCAGGTGCGGATCGTGCCCTTGTTGTGACAACTCCAGAAGTATCAGCAATTCGTGATGCGGATCGCATTATTGGTCTTTTGGAGGCGAATGAGATGAAACGCACGGATTTGATTGTAAACCGTGTTCGTATGGATATGGTAAAGCGTGGTGATATGATGTCCATTGATGATGTTGTGGATATCTTAGCTATTAATCTTATTGGCGCCGTTCCAGATGATGAAAATATTGTTATCTCCACCAATCAGGGGGAACCGTTAGTCGGCACAGATACGCTTGCTGGACAGGCTTATATGAATATTTGTAAGAGAATGTTAGGCGAAAATGTTCCGATGTTAGATCTGAGTGGCAAGAGCAGTCTGTGGTCCAAGCTTATGGGCATCTTAAAAAAAGACTAGCGGAGGATAACAGATGAGTATATTCGATTTGTTCAGAAAAAAAACATCCAGTGATGTTGCAAAAGACCGTTTAAAGCTATTATTGGTATCTGACCGCGCGAATTGTACACCAGAGTTAATGGAAATGATCAAGAATGATATTATCATGGTAATTTCTAAATATATGGAGATCGATGCGGAAGGACTTGATATTCAAATTACTCAGACAGAGTCAGAGGGAAATAATGGGACAGTTCCCGCTCTGTATGCCAATATTCCAATCCGCGATCTCAAACACAAGGAGTAGAAAGGCTTTGTTTCAATTTCGAGAATATCGTTTTAAGTATTTTAACCTAAGGCTTGTGCTTTTTATTTCCTGTCTGACATTATTGGGAGTGAAGGTAATAGGGAGCGCTATTAATGACGGCTCCGACAAAAAACAGTTTATCTGTTTTTGTGCAGGGCTTGTGGTGATGTTGTTTTTGTCCATTGTTGACTATCATTTTATATTAAAGTTTCATTGGGTTATCTATGTGGTCAATATGGGACTTTTGATATATGTAAAATTTAAAGGAGACTCTGGAAATGGGGCGCAGCGCTGGATACGTTTTGGCGGAAGCTTTGGAATCCAGCCTTCTGAGCTTGCAAAAATTTGCATTATTCTATTTTTTGCATGGATGCTTCAAAAATATCAAGAAAAAATGAATTCACCGCGAGTTTTGTTTTTTGTATTTTTGTTGTT
>CAMUFS010000328.1 GCA_947088195.1 uncultured Clostridia bacterium | reverse complement strand
GAGAACTATCCCTACGCTTTAGAGATTTTAAATATTCTAGTGCAAGGATATTATTAGGTTCTCCAAGAAGTGCCGAAAGATCATCACATGTCAGTTCCTCCATTGAAGATAAGCCTCCCGGCAGATCGCGGCAGTTTGCAATGGCACGTTCTCTTGCTGCCGGGTAGGGTTGGCCTGATGAGAGTTCTTTTTGTATCGCTTCTTTAAAGGCAGGAGATTCCTCCCTGAGATGTCCGGCAAGATAAGACAATAGTTTTATATCACCACATTCACTTCCAAAACAAAGAGCTTCCGCAACTCCCAATTTATCAATAAGTGAGACAGCTCCCATGGCAAAGGATTCTGCACTTGCTGTGGCATAGGCAACGGGAAGCTCCAGCACAAGATCAGCACCCTGAGAGAGCGCCATTTCACAGCGCAGATATTTGTCCATCAAAGCAGGCATACCACGCTGCACATAATCACCACTCATCACAGCTATAATAAAATCGGCACCTGTGAGTTCTCTTGTCTTGGCAATATGGTAGACATGACCATTGTGAAACGGGTTATATTCAACAATAATTCCAGCAACCTTCATAAAAATCCTCCTTGAATACATGGTGTAGGACGTGCGATATATGTGATAATATGAGAACAGTGTATCACAATGGAAGGGATTCGTAAAGGGATAGGGAAACCAAGATAAAAAGATGTTTGAGAAAGGTCCGCCAAGAGGACTATAGACAATTCTCTGGGCGGACCGCTCTCCTATAGGATTCAATAAATATATTTCACATAATGGATTTTATAAAAATTGTCCCAATTTACCCTTGTATGCTATAAATTTTCGCGCTATAATAAATATAAGTGTATGTCCGGCTTTTAATTTCTCATATCCAAATCTAAAGTTAGGACATGCCAAGGATAATACGGATTAAGAAAGGAGTCATAGAATCATGGGATTTATTGACACAATCAAGGCAAGAGCAAAAGCAGACAAGAAAACAATTATTTTACCAGAGTCAATGGATAGAAGGACGTTCGAGGCTGCGGAGAAGATTTTGAAGGAGGATATCGCTAATCTGATTATTATCGGTACTCCTGAGGAAGTGGAGGCAAATAGCAAGGGGCTTGATATTTCTGGTGCAACGATTATTGATCCAAATACATACGAAAAAACGCAGGAATATATAGATTTATTTGTGGAACTGCGCAAGGCGAAGGGAATGACACCAGAGCAGGCAAAGGCAACGATGCTTAAGGACTATGCATATTATGGATGTTTGATGATCAAAAACGGCGATGCAGATGGCATGGTGTCCGGTGCATGTCATTCCACAGCAGATACCTTGAGACCATGTCTTCAGATTATTAAGACAAAACCGGGGACAAAGCTGGTTTCTGCATTTTTCTTGATGGTTGTGCCAGATTGTGAATTTGGTGCAAATGGTACGTTTGTGTTTGCTGATTCCGGGCTTAATCAGAATCCTTCCCCTGAGGAGCTGGCAGCGATCGCAAAATCGTCTGCGGATACTTTTAGCCAGTTGGTTGGCGAGGAGCCTATTGTGGCAATGCTTTCCCATTCTACGAAGGGAAGTGCAAAACATGCCGATGTGGATAAGGTTGTGGAGGCTACAAGAATTGCACAGGCAGATTATCCTGATCTGAAGGTTGATGGTGAGCTGCAGCTTGATGCTGCTATTGTTCCAAGTGTAGGTGCTTCCAAGGCTCCTTCCAGTGAAGTGGCAGGCAAGGCAAATGTTTTGGTATTTCCTGATCTGGATGCTGGAAATATTGGTTATAAGCTGGTGCAAAGGCTTGCAAAAGCGGAGGCATATGGTCCTGTTACACAGGGTATTGCAAAGCCTGTCAATGATCTTTCCAGAGGGTGCAGCGCGGAAGATATTGTTGGTGTTGTCGCAATAACAGCAGTGCAGGCACAACAGTAGAAAACGAAATATAAAGTGAAGATAAAAGGAGAATAGGACAATGAATATTTTAGTTATCAACTGCGGGAGCTCTTCCCTAAAGTTTCAGTTAATTAATTCTGAGACAGAGGATGTGTTGGCAAAAGGCTTGTGCGAGCGTATCGGCATAGATGGAAGATTGGTATACCAGCCGGCAAATGGTGAGAAGGAGACAACAGATGCTGCTATGCCAAGCCATAAGCAGGCAATTCAGCTTGTTTTGGACGCATTGATGAACGAAAAGACAGGTGTGATCAAGAGTCTTTCCGAGGTTGGGGCAGTTGGGCATCGTGTGGTACATGGCGGTGAGAAATTTGCTTCTTCTGTTGTATTGACAGATGAAGTTTTAAAGGCTGTGGAGGAGTGCAACGATCTGGCACCACTTCATAATCCTGCCAATCTGATTGGAATTGCTGCATGTAAGGAATTGATGCCAGAGACACCTATGGTAGGTGTATTTGACACAGCTTTCCATCAGACTATGCCAAAGGAGGCATATTTATATGGGCTTCCTTATGAATATTATGAAAATTATAAAGTGAGAAGATATGGCTTCCATGGAACCAGCCACAGCTATGTATCAAAGAGAGCGGCGGAATTTCTTGGCAAAGACTATGCAGATATGAAGACGATTGTCTGCCATCTGGGCAATGGCTCCAGCCTTTCCGCAGTGATGAACGGCAAATGTGTGGACACCTCCATGGGCTTGACACCTCTTGAGGGGCTTGTGATGGGAACACGTTCCGGTGATATAGATCCAGCGATTATGGAATATATCGCAAAGAAAGAGAATCTGGATATTGCGGGCGTGATGAATGTATTAAATAAAAAATCTGGTGTATTTGGTCTTTCCAAGGGAGTTTCCAGTGATTTCCGTGATCTGGAGACAGCCGAGGCAGAGGGCAATGAGCATGCAAAGACGGCTGTTGATGTATTTGTTTACCGAGTAGCAAAGTATATTGGAGCTTATGCGGCGGCGATGAATGGTGTGGATACCATTGTATTTACAGCGGGTGTAGGAGAGAACGATGGACGTGTGCGCAAGGCAGTTTGTGGATATCTTGGATACCTTGGCATACAGCTAGATGAGGAAGCGAACAAGCAGAGAGGAAAGGAAATTATGATTTCCACTAAAGATTCCAAGGTTAAGGTATTGGTGATCCCAACTAATGAAGAGCTTGCCATTGCAAGAGAGACGCTGGCGCTGGTGAAATAAGGAAAAAGGGCTTGACAAAAAGGCGGCTTGTATGTATAATGATACGAGTGTGCGAAATGTAGCCATTGGAGAACATGATGCAGATTAATTTATCAGAGATCCTATCAAACGAAGGACAACACAGGCAGATAGATGTAGTATATGAACCTGAAATTTACAGGACGGCGGGCAGAGAATTTCCGATTATAGATAAGAAGCCAATTCACTTTGAATTTACAAATCTCGGAGAGAAAAAGCTTTTGATAAAGGCGGTAATTGAGCTTGCATTAATCATTCCCTGTGATCGTTGTCTTGAGGATGTGAAGAAG
>CAMUFS010000327.1 GCA_947088195.1 uncultured Clostridia bacterium | reverse complement strand
TTTTAAAAAGTCATTGACAACTAATGAAAGTTAGAATATACTAACTAATAGAAAAGGTTTTGTGTAGATTTTAATATAATACAGAAAAGAGGGTGTGTGTATGCCGTTATCGATGGTGAAGGAAGGGGAACCAAATAGGATTAAAAAGGTTGGAGGTAAAGAGGAAACACGAAGATTTTTGGAGAAGCTTGGGTTTGTGGAAGGAAGCATGGTGACAGTTGTTTCTGCGATAGGTGGCAATCTTATTGTAAACGTGAAGGATTCCAGAGTGGCGATAGGAAGGGATATGGCGAACAAGATTCTAGTGTAGGTGAGGATAATCTTGCATGATGGGACAGAAAGGAGAGAGGGATGCAAACACTTAAGGAAATTGCTTGCGGGCAGACGGTGACAGTGAAGAAGCTGTCAGGGGATGGACCAGTGAAAAGACGTATTATGGATATGGGAATTACAAAAGGAATTACCATTTATGTGAGAAAGGTTGCACCATTGGGCGATCCGATTGAGGTGACAGTGAGAGGATATGAGTTGTCTTTGCGAAAGGTGGATGCAGAGATGATTGAGGTGGAATAATTTTTTTATACATAGGTTAGTAATTACTAACAAAAGATAGTGACAACAAATTATTGAGAGGAGTGAGAGCATGTCAATAAAAATTGCGTTAGCTGGCAATCCAAATTGTGGTAAGACAACGTTATTTAATGCGTTGACTGGTTCAAATCAGTTTGTTGGTAATTGGCCCGGTGTTACGGTGGAAAAGAAGGAGGGAAAGCTAAAGGGAAATAAGGATGTTACAATCATTGATCTGCCCGGAATATATTCTCTGTCACCGTATACATTGGAGGAAGTAGTAGCAAGAAACTATCTGATTGCAGAGCGCCCAGATGCAATCCTTAATATTGTGGATGGCACAAATATTGAGAGAAATCTTTATCTCTCCACACAGCTTATGGAGCTTGGTATTCCTGTTGTTATGGCGGTTAATATGATGGACATTGTGGAGAAGGCGGGGGATAAGCTGTATGCGGAGAAGCTTGGAAAAAAATTGGGCTGTGAGGTGGTGCCAATATCAGCGCTAAAGGGAACAGGGATAGAACAGGCGGCTGCGCGCGCAGTGGCTCTTGCAGAACAGAAAAAACAGCACTTTTCTATTCACAAATTTACAGAGGAAGTTGAAAATGTGATCGGCAGAGTGGAGAATAAGCTGGGAAATGAAACTCCAGAGGAACAAAGAAGGTTTTTTGCCATAAAGCTTTTGGAGAAGGATGATAAGATTGCAGAAAACCTTCCGCATATGCCAAATGTATCAGCAGAGATCGAGGAATTGGAAGAAGCTTTGGAGGATGATACAGAAAGTATTATTACCAATGAAAGATATGTCTATATTTCATCTATAATTGGAGAATGTATTACAAAAAATAAAAAAAGTGCTGTGACAATATCAGATAAAATTGACAGAATTGTCACTAATCGTTTTCTTGCGCTTCCAATTTTTGCGCTGGTTATGATGTTGGTCTATGTGGTATCTGTGACTACCGTGGGAGGCTGGGCGACAGATTGGGCAAATGATGGGTTATTTGGCGATGGTTTTCGTGTTTTAGGCATTGATGTTCCGGGGATTCCAGTTTTGGTGGAGGGAATGCTTGATGCAGTTAGTTGTGCAGAATGGCTAAAAGGGCTGATTCTCGATGGTATTGTGGCAGGTGTAGGTGCGGTGCTTGGCTTTGTACCACAAATGTTTGTGCTGTTTCTTTTTCTTGCTTTTTTGGAGGCATGTGGTTATATGGCGAGAGTTGCATTTATTATGGATAGGATTTTTCGCAAATTTGGGTTGTCTGGAAAATCTTTTATTCCAATGCTGATTGGCACAGGTTGTGGTGTACCTGGCATTATGGCATCTAGGACCATTGAAAATGATAGAGATCGCAAGATGACTATTATAACAACTACATTTATTCCATGTGGGGCAAAGCTTCCCATTATCGCACTGATTGCAGGAGCCTTATTTAATGGCGCGTGGTGGGTGTCCCCAAGTGCTTATTTTGTAGGAATTGCTGCTATTATTTGTTCTGGGATTTTATTAAAAAAGACAAAAATGTTTACCGGAGATCCTGCCCCTTTTGTGATGGAGCTACCCGCTTATCATATGCCGACTCTGGGAAATATGCTTCGCAGCATGTGGGAGAGAGGATGGTCTTTTATCAAGAAGGCTGGCACAATTATTTTACTGTCAACCATTGTCATATGGTTTGCCACTTATTTTGGCTGGGTGGATGGTCAGTTTCGTATGTTGGAGGATATGGAGATTAATTCTAGTATTTTGGCGGCGCTTGGAAATGGAATGGCATGGCTCTTCGCACCTCTTGGCTGGGGAGATTGGCGCTCTGCTGTGGCGGCAATCACAGGACTTGTGGCTAAGGAAAATGTGGTTAGTACCTTCGGTATTGTATTTGGTTTTGCGGAGGTTGCGGAAGATGGTGCAGAGTATTGGAATATTTTGGCTGGCAGCATGACGGCACTGGCGGCGTATTCTTTCTTAGTATTCAATCTTTTGTGTGCACCTTGCTTTGCAGCGATGGGAGCTATTAAGAGAGAGATGAATAATATAAGATGGTTCTGGTTTGCGATTGGTTATCAGACAGTGCTTGCCTATGTTGTATCCTTATGCATATACCAGATAGGAAATCTGATACTTACAAAAACTTTTGGAATCTGGACAGTGATAGCATTTTTATTGGTGACAGGATTTATATATTTGCTGGTGAGACCATATAAAAAGAGAGATGGATTCAATGTGGATATAAAGAAAATAGCCGCTGCAAAGTAAAATGGCAGAAGGAGGAGAATATGGGGACAGTTGTGGTAGGGCTTTTACTTGCAGGAGTAATTATTTTAATTATTAGAAATATGATACAAGATAAAAAACAAGGGAAATCATTACAGTGTGGATGCAACTGCAAACATTGCGGTGGGAATTGTAAAAGATAATTTAAAAAAGATGAAGTTTTGTTGAGAGAGTTTCAAGTTTTGTGTAAACAGAAAAAACAGATATAAGGTATGTTATTAGTTTCTAAGGGGCAAAGCCATTTCCTCAGGCTTTGTCTCTTTCCTATAGTGGACTTATGTCAATACTTTGGATATAAAAAGGAAAGTTTAGGTTGCTTTCTTTATCGTCTTTTTGCTGTGGTGTCATGTAGCTAATAGTATTGTGTATTCTTTTGCGGTTATATCCGCTTTCCATACTCAAATATCGCCCTACGTATTTGCGTTGAATCCTGATAGGTAGGAGATAGGCCATAGCATAGAATTTATGTGATAATGAAGGAAAGGAGGGAATGGATTATGAGTCACGATTTAACAGCACTATATGAGAGATTGAGCCATGATAATATGTCAAATGGATATAAAGCCAAGTAATTTTTTTCGGCACCAGTAAGAGGTGTCGCTTTTGATTTTGCTTTTATTTGCCCGACAAACTGGAAGTTGT
>CAMUFS010000326.1 GCA_947088195.1 uncultured Clostridia bacterium | reverse complement strand
TTTCCAATAGCTTTATACGCAAGTTCGGTGCTGTGGGTGTATTTCCTTACCAGATAGTAGATGTCAGTAATGGAAGATGCAGAAATATAACCATCGATTTTATGCTCTTCACAGAGGCTTAAGACATGGCAGGAAGCTTCTACAAAAGGTTCTCGTTCCAGCAGCACATCAATGATGATGTTGGTATCACACATGATCTTCATATTTTGATAACTGCTCCTCCCTTAAAGAATCCAGATCAATATCAGGGGGAACACATTTAAGCATTCCGCGGAGAGAATCCACAGCGGAAATATGTGGATTTACAACCTTTGCAATAGTTTTTCCATTGCGTGTGATAAAGATGTCTTCTTGGGCAATAAGGTCAAGATATTTGCCAAAGTTTGTTTTAAATTCCGTTGCAGTAACAATCATAAATGACGTCTCCTTTCCATTAGGTTTATTTTTATTATATGCGATTTTTAGGGAAAAATCAATAAAATCGTACAAAATTAACAAATTTATAAAAAGTATTGTTCGATATGGAGATAGGACAGATGCCAAGGTATGGAAGCGTATTCGACCGCTACGCTTCCCAATACATGTTCTGTGGGTAATACCAGAAGAAAGGAATACCGCAGTTGGTGGAGAAGGTCCACAAAGCTATCCAAATATCGAAAGTGTGGTAATTGTTTTATGAATCAATATATTATAAAAGGCGATTTTCCGTCGAGCTGCGATATATAATATCTGTTTGTACGTAGGTTACGGTATAAGGAGTATCTGGGTATTTGATGCGGTTTAACAAAAGGTTGGTGGCAGTATAACCCATTTCGGTCCCATGGATGGCAACGGTGGTAAGTGGCGGCTCAATAATCTGGGATTCGTTAGAATTATCAAATCCTGCCACTTTTATATCACATGGCAAAGAGTAGTTGAGAACTTTCAATGCTCGTACCATGCATATGGCTAAATAGTCATTTGCACAAAAAAAAGCATCGGGAGGAAAGGGAAGATTTTTTATCTTTTCACCAAGCCAATTTGGGTTCTGGTAAGGGGCAGAATCCTCTTCATAAATACAAAGTTTTGTGCAATCTTGAGTGGCGAGATCTTTCATTGCATTTTGATAACCGTGCCAACGTTCATAAAAGGATTGACAGTGAAAGCGATCTCCGACATAGCCAATGGTTTTGCAGCCCGAATTTAAGAGATGATGGATAAGCTGGTAAACACTATTTGTATTTTCCATATAAAGGACATCAGAAGCAATCGTTTCATGATGAAGGTTAGCAAAGGAATCAACAAATAAGGTCGGAATATTTTTGCTGCATAGAAAATTTGTGTATGCTTTGTCAAACAATTCTATGACAAGAATGGCATCTGTGGAGGATTCGTTAAAGTTTTCTGGAAGAATGCAGGAAGAAATAATATCACTGCGCAACATGTAAACAGTCAAACGGTATCCCAAGGAGCTAATTTTTTTCTGAAAAGAGTCAAGCAAAGTGGAGCTTAGGTACTGGGAGCCGGGAACAGAGCATGTAAATAGAGCGATCTCACGGTTTACGCATGGTTTTTCAATAACAGGATTGGGAGCTGACAGAAGGTTAAATTGTTTATAACCCAATTCAGCCGCTTTTTGGAAAATTAAGTCTCTGGTTTCGGAAGCGACGTTGCCGGTGCCATTGATAGCTTTGGAAACAGTATTTCTTGACAATCCCAGATCGTCAGCAATATCTTGTACAGTAATCCTTTTTTTCATATCATAAGCCTCCATTGTTTATAGGTAGTGTAAGACTACCTTATTTTTTATTTGTTTATAAATTATTTGACATTATTACTTTATAATTGAATCATAACCCAAAAATTGAAAAGTGTCAAATGTAAACTTGAAAAATTAATATTAGATTATTTAGATGTGGTTATTTTCAAAAAAAGTTGCAAATAAACACAGAAAAATTGCACATATGTAAAATTTTAATACATAGATAGTTGACAAATGAAAATGAAAGTGGTAAACTATGTCTATAAATGAAATATAGATTTCGTTTTTTTTGTACATAATTTATAAAAAATGTTTGATGTATCAAAAAGTGTGCAAATGTAAATAGAAAGGGGGAACTTGTAAAAGGGGAATAGGGGTTATTATTATAGAGTATCGTTTATGTGATGTGAAAGGAGAAGTAAAATGTCAAAAAAAGAGACGCCCCACCAGCTGCCAAGCAAAAGCAGCAAGACGCTGGGAAAAAAAGAGATATTGAAGAATCTCAAGGATAATTATCCATATCTTATTTTAGTGCTTCCGGCGGTTGTAATTGTATTTTTGTTCAATTATCTTCCTATTTATGGTGTGCTAATTGCATTTCAGGATTTTATGCCCGGAGATAAGATTCTGTCCGATACAACGATTTGGGTGGGAATTGATAATTTTAAACGATTCTTCTCGGATCCTCAGTTTTGGCCGTTGATGAAAAATACATTTGTTATCTGTATCTTGGGATTTGTTATCGGATTCCCGCTTCCGATTATTGTGGCTCTTATGCTAAATGCTCTTAAGAGGCGCGGCAGTGCAAAGATTTTTCAGACTATCTTCACGGCACCGCACTTTATCTCCTTGGTGGTTATGGTTGGTATGCTGAATTTATTTTTTGGGCGGTATGGCCTTGTAAATAATATTATTGCTCAGTTTGGCGGAGAGAGATATTCATTCTTTTTGGAGAACGCGGCATTTCGGCCCCTTTATATACTTTCTAGCAACTGGCAGGATTTTGGGTGGAGTGCAGTTATCTATATTGCGGCTCTCTCCAATGTAGATCCGGGTCATCATGAGGCAGCTATTGTGGATGGTGCCACTCGGTTTCAGAGAATTATCCATGTGGATCTGCCCGCCATTATGCCAATGATCAGCGTGATGCTGATTATGTCTATCGGTGGTCTGATGGGCGTGGGATATGAGAAAGCGCTGCTGATGCAGACGGACGGAAATCTGGCTGTCAGTGAGTTGATTTCAACCTATGTCTATAAACGTGGTCTTACGGGAATACCCGATCAGAGTTATGCAACAGCCATTGGGCTTTTTAACTCCGTAATTAATGTGGTGCTTTTGATTATTGCCAACACTACATCCAAAAAGTTTTCAGAAAATTCTTTATGGTAAGGAGGAATGGATATGTCAAAGATTATAAATGGTACATCGGGCATCAAAAGACATCGCAATGGGGATAAAATATTTTATGCCATCAACGCGTTGATTCTTGGGCTTTTGGCAGTTATTATTATTTATCCATTGTATTTTATTATCATTGCTTCCTTTTCCGATCCAGATGCTGTACTTGGAGGCAAGGTAGTGTTTTTCCCTGTGAATATTACCTTGGATGGCTATAAAAAAACGATTGAGAGGTCGGATGTGTGGATCGGCTACTGGAATACGATTGTGTACACTGTACTCACGGTAGTGCTTTCCCTGACTGTGACCATTCCCGCCGGGTGGGCGCTTAGCAGGAAGAATTTGCCGGGAAAAAGTTTTTGGA
>CAMUFS010000325.1 GCA_947088195.1 uncultured Clostridia bacterium | reverse complement strand
GGAATAGAATTATTCGAGAAAAGTTTATTTACTACACTTTTAATATTATTTTTACGTGCCTGTGTGCAAAGCGATCAAGTACATCAGCTTCACCAAAAGCAAGAATTGATGCTTGATGATGTTTTTCAATATATCAGTCATCATTTAACAGAAGATTTATCTTTAAAAGCATTAGAAAAAGAATTTTTTGTTTCAGGGGAACATATATCCAGAGAATTTAAAAAAAGGACTGGCATAACATTACATTCTTATATTATTCACTCTCGTATTGATCTTGCCAAAAAATATATTCTTCAGGGTATTCCCGTACATGATGTTTACCATCGATGTGGTTTTGGAGGTTATAATCATTTTTTTAAAGTATTTAAGAAAGAATGTGGGATAACACCGATGAAATATTATGATACCTTCAGCAAATTAAGTGAATAAGAAAGAGAAAGATTTTAAGTGAATAATTTTAAGTGAATAATTTATTTTCATAGTGCGTAGTTTTTAGCGGTTACTTTGCTATTGATTTTTTCAGAGAAAATAAAAAAGAAATCAACCATGATACCAGATAATATATCACAACAACCACTCCAAGCGGATATATCACTTCATTGGCATGGTTTCTAATGTTTTCTATCCACTCAGCCAAATCAGCAACAACAAGAAAACCTACAATAGAAGTAAACTTGACCAAAGAAAAATATTCTTTTTTTAGTGCTGGCAGCATATCCTCCATCACCTGTCGTACTATAATCCTAAAAAACGCCTTCTGTCTTGTATAGCCCAGCGCCACAGCCGCCTCTTCCTGTCCCTTTATGGTGGTTGCACTATCCTGAAAAAGTGCTAAAACTTTTATGGAAAAATAAATGGAAAAACCAATGATAATTATAACACCAGAAAAAAGCCCTTTATCCTTCCATACCATATAGTACAAAAGAAAAAGAAACATTGGTATTGGTGTGTTTTTTACCAGATAGACAAAAACAGATACCACCAAAGAACAGACATGCTTTTCTGTATGCTGTAGCATATATAATCCAAATCCCAATGCCAATCCCAAAATCCCAGCACCAGCCGAGAATCCAATCGCCGCCCCAAAGCTTTGTAAAAAAATCTGCCAGTTTTCCTTTGTGATCTCCATTCCTCTTCTTTTCCTCATTGTTCTTAATTATTCAGACTGTGGAATATTCAATAAAACTCGAATCATAAATCTTCCCTTTTCCGCAAAAAAATCCGTTTCTCCATTATAATAAGATACTACTTTCATTATGCTGGACACGCCAATTCCCTTGTTATTTATAAACTTTGGCAAGCCATTTCTAATTTTTATCTTCGGCGCACAGGTATTGCTGCACTGCATCACAATCTTTTTGCCTTTTCTGACAATAGAGATTGTAATTTTTTGCTCTTTTGCACCTGACTGCACGCAGCCATGAATTGCATTTTCAAAAATATTAGCAAGAATTGCAACCAGATCAATGTCCCGCACAGTCGCCACTTCCGCGATCCGCACATGCATAATCACCTGAATATTTTCCTCTCTTGCCTGCCTTGCATAAACAGAAAGAATTGCATTAATCGTTTTATTGCCACAGATTTGCTCTGTCTTCTGGTCTTCTATCTCTTTCCTATATTGTCTTACATAAGAAAGCAACACATCCATCTCTTTATTTTTCATATATTCTTCCATCAACAGACAATGATGACGAATATCATGGCGGATTCTGGCTGCTTCCTTCTCCGATTTTTGCACCATTTCCAACTGAGAACGCAGAAGCTTTTCATTCATTTCCAAAAGCTCCTTTTCCGCCTGATAACGATGTTCTCTGCCTCTGTGCAAATATAGATGGAACACCATATATTGAATAATTCCTGCCATAAATAAAAGTGCTGCAATCCGAGTCATACGATATACAGAAAACTCATGATTATCAGGCCAAAATGCCATAAAAGCAGCAATCATAATAGATAAAAATACATTGATTGCACTAAAAAGATCCATCTCCTCTTGAAGAATATCCATACCTTCCAAGAAATTCTTTCTGACCTTTTTATATAAAATCATCAATATAATTGTTATAATTATCAGCCGCACGCCAATATCAACCCACATATTCCCGCCAAACCACATACGTGAAATATCCACTCCAAGAAAAACTACTATGGAAAGTAAATAAAATCCCAATGTCAGCTTATATAACAACAAATATAGTGGATCACTACTTATTAACAAGCAAAAGCCTCCAAACACTGGTATAATCAGAATACCAGCAAACCGAACAAAGCTCTCGAAATTTATCAAATACCATAAGCTAAAAATAATAACCACAAATAACCCAAATATTAGATAACAAGGCAGTACCTTCTTCATTCTGGAATGATCCATCATACAAAAAACTGCCATAAGTAATCCTGCACTTATACCATTGCGAAACAATGCAACCCAAAAGGAACCTCCCAACATCTCTTGAACTCCTTCCTGCCTATGTCGCTTCTATGATCATAGCAGAAAATAAACCATTTTTCATGGTTTAGGAATACATTGCACTTTTTTGGGCACTATTTGCAAAAAATATTGTCGCAATCCTCCTCACAATAATAATCAAAATATTGTTCCTTTAATGGCTGATAGGAACCTCTTGGCAGATAGATTTTCTTTCCATTATCCATCTGAATCTCCCGCGCATTTAAGCTTTCTATATGTTTTAAATTTATTATATAAGCAATTCCCGCTCTGACAAATTCTGTATAGCCGGAAAGCATCTCAAAAATTTTCGCCATAGTCAAGCGAATCAACAACTGTGAACCATCTGACAAATAGATACACTGACATTTTTTCTGCGCTTCACAACACACAATCTTACCAAGATCCACACGACGAATCCTGCTCTCTGTCCGAACAAGCAAATATTTTTGCTTCTCTTTTTCTATATTTTCCAACAATTTATCAAGCACTGGAAACAATTCTGTCTCTTTTATTGGTTTTACTAGATACTGAAAAGCATCTACTCGAAAAGCATCTAATGCAAATTCTGTCGAGATTGTAAGAAATATAATCTGACACCTATTCCCCATGCTTCGAAGTCTTTTCGCCGCCTCTATTCCCGGTAGATTTGGCATACAAATATCCAAAAACAACAAATCTGGCATATAATTATCTTCCTGAATCACCCAAAGCAATTCATCTGCACTGGTAAACCGTTCTACCAAAAAACTACAATCCATGTGCTGTTCCTGATAAACTTTAAGCATAGCCTCCACCTTATCAAGCTGTGTGCTCTCATCATCGCAAAGCGCGATCTGATACATATTTTGCCCTTCTTTCGTAATTATTTTTACAATTTATCTAATATTGCCACATTTTGATATATTATATCTGTTTTTTTATATAAAATCAATACAAAAACATAGTAGAAAAAGATTAAAATCACTACATAATAGAAAAAATTTTATAATATAAATTGAATAAAATATACTTTATTCGAAATATGCTTATAGGTTATCTGTAATTATGAGATGGTAAGTC
>CAMUFS010000324.1 GCA_947088195.1 uncultured Clostridia bacterium | reverse complement strand
TTTTTACATCAGTTTATAACTTTTTAATAAGATTAAATTTGATTTGTTATTTCGAGGGAGAGCAGTAGGTCAAACCAATATAATCCTTTGTCAATGCGTCTTCACTGAGTGAAAATCGGTTGACGAAGGATTATAGGCAGTTTTCTAAAAGGATCTTCCCTTCTCGAACATGATTCCATAAATTGTAGAAAATACAGTTATCTTAAAATTTAAAAACAATAGTACTTTCAAAAAAATATATCAAATATAATTTTTGATCATTTTATATCTCTAAGAGTGCACTAAATATGTAGAGTAAGGAAATCCTCCGGGCTTAGATTATGATACAGCAAAGAGAATTGTCCGCGTGAGGCACAGAAAGAAAATTTACTTATGCTGGTGTTTTTTAGATGTGTGATGCCAGAACCGCAGATTCCATCTGAAACGAGATGTAAAAAGGCATTGATAGAAGCACCATGAGAAATTAACAAAATGGTAGCATTGTGATGCTTTTCCGCGCAGGAGCGGACTGCCAGACAGATACGTGATCGCAGTTTATCTGATTCTTCCATGCCATTTGGAAGTACATGGGGATATTCTGGATAAGAATTGTGAAATTCTTTGTAGGTTAAGCCAGCACCTTCTCCATAGTCGCGCTCTATAAGCCCCGGTTCTATGATAACAGGGATATTATTATGGTAGCTGGAGATAATCTGGGCCGTTTCGACAGCACGAGACAGAGGACTTGTGTAAATTGCTTCAAAAGAAATGGTGGACAATGCCTGTGCACATGAGGCAGCCTGTTTTCTTCCTATATCGTTAAGGGGAATATCCTCCGTTCCCTGCATTTTTTTTAAAATGTTCCAGTCTGTTTGTCCATGGCGGACAAGGTAAAAGTTCATACAACAGCATCCTTTCCCGGCAGATGCCGATATGTAGTGTATTTTATGGTATCTGTGTTTTTTATTATAGCATGGTTTGTCCTAGAATGTAATAGAGGAAGTATGAAAAAATGGTAAATTATTAAATTTGGCTTGAAAACCTTCGTGACTTTCGCTATACTATACTCTGGATAACAGATGCAGATAATGATGGAGGCAGATTATGTATCGGTTGATATGCAAAGATGGCAATGCAAAGCGGGGAGAGTTTCACACAGTGCACGGAGTAATACAGACTCCAGTGTTTATGAATGTAGGAACAGCGGCGGCGATCAAGGGAGCTGTGTCAACAGCGGATTTACAGGAGATTGGTACACAGGTAGAGCTATCTAATACATACCATCTTCATGTAAGACCCGGTGATGAGATTGTAAAAAAGCTTGGAGGGCTTCACCGGTTTATGGTATGGGACAAGCCAATTCTCACGGATTCCGGTGGTTTTCAAGTATTTTCGCTGGCAGGGCTTCGAAAAATTAAGGAGGAGGGCGTTCATTTTCATTCCCATATAGACGGCAGAAAGATATTTATGGGGCCAGAGGAGAGTATGCAGATTCAGTCTAATCTTGCCTCCACGATAGCAATGGCATTTGATGAGTGTACCCCCCATCCTGCTACCAGAGAATATATGCAAAATTCGGTGGACAGGACGACAAGATGGCTGTATCGCTGTAAGGCAGAGCTTGATAGGCTGAATCATCTTCCTGACACCATCAATAAGGATCAGCTTTTATTTGGGATTAATCAGGGTGGCGTTTTTGCCGACATCCGCATAGAGCACGCAAAAAAGATTGCGGAGCTTGATCTTCCGGGCTATGCGGTGGGTGGTCTTGCTGTTGGAGAGTCCCATGAGGAGATGTATGATATTATTGAGAAGGTGACACCTTATTTGCCTGTGGAGAAGCCTACTTATTTGATGGGAGTCGGGACTCCGGCGAATATTTTGGAGTCGG
Organism: uncultured Clostridia bacterium; assembly: GCA_947088195.1. Taxonomy (GTDB): domain Bacteria; phylum Bacillota; class Clostridia; order Lachnospirales; family Lachnospiraceae; genus RGIG8607. Next base: position 1,645 of record CAMUFS010000324.1, on the reverse strand, counting down.
TGGAAAGAGGCATTGATTTTTTTGATTGTGTATATCCCAGTCGGAATGGAAGACATGGACATGTCTATACAGCCGAGGGCAAACGCAATCTTTTTAATGCAAAGTATGAGCTGGACGATAGGCCGATAGAGGAGGGGTGCCAGTGCCCAGCGTGCAAGAATTATAGCAGAGCTTATATCAGACATCTGTTAAAGGCGAAGGAAATGCTGGGAATGCGCCTTTGTGTGCTTCATAACCTGTATTTTTATAATCATCTTATGGAGGAGATAAGAGAGGCGATTGAAGAGAAGCGCTATGCTTCCTTTAAGGAAGAAAAGCTCTATGGTTTTCGCCAAGGGGCAGAATAGAAAGAAAGGAAAATATGCGCAGGTAAAAGCGCAGAAATGAGGGAAAACTATGGTAATATTAACAGACGCAGCAGGAATGGCAGGAGGACTTGGTGGTATCCTTCTTTATATTGTAATGATTGGTATTGTATTTTATCTAATGCTGTACCGCCCACAGAAAAAACAGCAGAAGAAGACGAAGGAGATGCTGGATCAGCTTGCAGTCGGCGACAGTGTTCTTACTACCAGCGGATTTTATGGTGTGGTTATTGATATTACAGATGATACAGTAATTGTAGAATTTGGAAATAACAAAAATTGCAGAATCCCAATGCAGAAAGCAGCGATTACGCAGTTGGAGAAACCAGAGGTTTAAAGAGAAGTAAAATTGTGTTGTTCTATTTTGCGAAGTGTGGTAGAATAATGGAAGCAAGATTTATTTTTCAGGGGGAATTTTAAGTGAAAAGATTATTATGTGTTTTGTGCTGCACTTGTCTGGTTTTGACGGGATGTTCTTCCATCTCCCTGACAGATCAGGAGGCAGGCATGATTTCTGAGTATGCAGCTTATGTAGTGCTGCATCATAACCGTATGTATCATGGCAGGCTTCAGGATGAGGTATATGAGACAGAGCCAGAAACCACACTTCCTGTGATAATGCCGACAACAGAAGCTTCCTCAGAGGGGAATAAAACGAACAATTCTGTGTCATCGGATACGGAGGATTTGTCTACACTTGCGCAGGTTCTTGGGCTTGAGGGCTTTGCTGTGGAGTACACAGGTTATGATACGATTGATAAATATGAGGACGAGTATTTTAATTTTACAGCGACATCAGGACGCACTCTTTTGGTTCTCCATTTTGATATTACAAATATGGGAGAGCAAGAAGCGGAGGCAGATGTTCTCAAGAGCCAGCTAAGATTTCGAAGTGTAGTAAATCGTGAGAAGAGAGTGAGCTCACAGCTTACTATGCTGGTGAATGATCTGTACTCCTTCCGTGAAACTATAGGACCTTCTCAGAAAAAAGAAGCCATTCTTATTTTCCAGCTTCCGGGAAAGTATGAAAATGCGGTGGAGACGTTGGAGCTTGATGTAAAGGGAGCAGATGGGAGCCATAAGTATATTCTTAAGTAATAAAGAGATTTCGATGTTTTTGGTGTAGATAACAGAGATTGTCATGGTAGAATCAGGCGGCGTTTTTATTTTCCAGAAGGAGAAAAAGATGCCGCTTTTTGGTAGAAATAGAAAATATATGAGAAAGGTATACTTTATACAAAACATAGACTTATAATATTATTTCCGAAAGAGGTCCGCAG
>CAMUFS010000323.1 GCA_947088195.1 uncultured Clostridia bacterium | reverse complement strand
TTTATCACGTCTTAATCGAACAATATTATCCGCAATATTTAATACATTCATATATTTCTCCTTTTGTTTATATTTTAACTACAATCGAGAACAAAATCAATGGAGCCGCACGATACTTTCAGAACCAAAATCAACCAATAGGAAACTTAACATATGCTAACTGACATTCTTGCTTTAAGGTGCAAAGGCAGGCGGTAAAGATTACTCTCTATCGCCTGCCTTATGCATAATTACTATATTTACTAATTTACCATTTTCGCTGCATCCATTCTTTTTAATAAAATCCTTATCTTCTTCTCTTTCTCGACCTCCACTTCAATCACACTTTCTGCATCTTTCACACTATCCAGCCTGCCAAGAGTTTCCTTACATATATAATCCATCCACTGTTCTGGCACATCTCCCTCAAATGAAAGCAATATCGCATCCGTAATTTCGCATCCAAGCTGTTTTCTGGCATCCTGAATATTTCTGACAATATCTCTTGCCACTCCTTCCTGTCTCAATTCCTCTGTTATGGACAAGTCAAGGGATACCACCACACCACGGCTGCTTGCCACATGTTCTCCATCTTTTGCGTGGTATGTCACAAGAATAATACCTACCTCAAAGCCTTCTTCCCCCTCATCCATCTGTAAATAAACAATATCCCCCTCTATTCTTAATCTTCCGCTTTTCACTGCCTTGATAATCTGAGGAATCTGGTCAGGATACCTAGTTCGAATTTCATTAAAATTCGGAGCATATGCCACCTTAGCAATCGTATCCACTTGATCCAAAATTTCTATTTGCTTAACATTCAACTCCTCCGCAATAATATCCTTAAATTCCGCGATCACGTGATTCTTTGCGCTGTCTGCCAACGCAATTTTTAAAAGCTTTAATGGTTGACGATTTTTGATTCGATTTTTATTTCGAATGGATCGTGCCAGATAAATAACCTCTTGCACCAAATCTACTTTTGCAAGCAATTCCTTGTTTTCAAATCTCTGTGGCATTTCCGTCCACTTTGCTAAATGCACGGATATTTCTCCTGTCAAAGCTTGATAAATTTTTTCAGAAATAATAGGTGCCACCGGCGCAAATAACTTAGTTGTGCCAACCAAAACATAATACATAGTCTGATAAGCACTTTGTTTATCCGCAGACATGCCACTGCTCCAGAATCTTCTTCTTGAACGCCTGATATACCAGTTTGTCAAGCCATCCAAAAGAGCGATAAGATATTCCACATATTTATTTACCTGATAAGAATCCATATGCGTAGTAATCTCTTGCTGCGTTTCATATAATTTTGCCAATATCCACTGATCCAACTGATTCTCTGACTCTGGCTCCACCATACCTTCTGGCTTAAAACCATCTATATTGGCATAAGAAATATAAAAATTACAAGCATTCCAGTAAGGGAGAATAATCTGTTGGTATGCATCCTGTATTCCCGCCTCATCAAACAAAAGATCCCCTATTAGCATGGCATTGGTCTGGTATAAATAGAGTCGGAATGCATCCGTCCCATATTGTTTCATAAGCTGCATAGGATCAGTATAATTTTTGGAGGACTTCGAAAGCTTTTTTCCATCCTTGGCCAAAATTGTGCCATGGACAATGCAATTTTTAAATGCCGGCCTATCAAACAATGCCACGGACAATACATGCAGATAATAGAACCAGCATCGAATCTGTCCCGTGTATTCCACAATAAAATCACTTGGAAAATGTGACTCAAACCATCTCTTATTTTCAAAAGGATAATGCTTCTGGGCAAATGGCACCGAGCCGCTCTCAAACCAGCAGTCCAATACCTCCGGGACACGGCGCATTGTCTTATTGCAGCATTTACATGGAAATGTAATTTTATCCATATATTGCCTGTGAAGATTGGTCAGTCGAACCTTGCTTGCCTGATAGATCTCCTCAATACTCCCCAAAACCACACGCTCACCACATGCTTCACATTCCCAAATCGGAATAGGTGTACTCCAATATCTATTTCTGGAAATATTCCAATCTCTGGCGTTAGTGAGCCAGTTGCCAAAGCGTCCATGCTTTACTGTCTCTGGCACCCAGTTAATCTCTTCATTTTGCGCAATCAAGCGATCCTTAATCTTCCCAATATCAAAATACCAAGCATCCATCGCTTTATAAATTAAAGGTCTTTTGCAGCGCCAACAATGCGGATAATTGTGCTCTATTGTACCATCCGCAACTGCTTTTCCATGCTGATACAAATAACGGATAATAACAGGATTCATCTCAATAACATTTTTTTCCACATTATAAAAATCAATGATCTCCTCTGTAAAATTTCCCTTCTCATCCACAGGATTTACCAGAGGAATCCTATTCTTCTTACAAGTCCAATAATCATCCTCACCAAATGCAGGAGCTGTATGGACAATGCCAACGCCCTCCTCCGCACCCACATAATCTGCTAAAACAACACGAAAAGCTCCTTCTGCCTTTTTATCTGCAAAATAAGCAAACAACGGCTCATAGGTCTTTCCCAGCAGCTCAACTCCCTTACATTCTTTTACAATAACAGGATCCCTGCCAAAAATCTTCTCATAATTGGCAAGTGTATTTTTACAGGCTATATATACAACATCCCCCACCTCGACATAAGCATAATCCAGCTTTTCGCCCACAGCCAAGCACATATTAGAGGGAAGCGTCCAAGGAGTTGTTGTCCATGCAAGAAAATACACCTGCTTTCCATCTATCTTCTCCTGCGTCAAAAATCTCACAATCACCCAGCGATCCTGTCTCAGCCTTGTGGAATCTGACTCACGAGTATCCGATATAGACAACGATGTTTCACAGTGCATACAATATGGCGTAACACGATAATCCCGATAAATATACCCCTTGTCATAACACTGCTTAAATGCCCACATTACACTTTCCATAAACTCCACATTCATGGTTTTATAAGCACCATCATAATCCACCCAGCGGGCCATCTGCTCCACATAGTCTCTCCAAGCCTCATTATTGTTTGAAACTATCTCAAAACACTTCTCATTAAACTTTTGGATGCCAAAGCTTTTCTCAATCTCATTTTTATCATGAATACCAAGCAACGATTCCGCCTGATTTTCAATGGGAAGTCCATGACAATCCCAGCCCCAGACACGAGGAACACGATACCCCCTCATCGTCCAGTATCTCGCTATCATATCTTTAATAAACGACACCAGCACGGTGCCATGATGCGGCTTTCCCGTAGGAAACGGTGGTCCATCATAAAATATTATCTCTTCCCCTGTCCGCTCCTCTACAGAACGCTCAAAAATTTCTTCCTCTTTCCAAAACCGCAGTATCTCCTCCTGTATTTGAGCAGAATCTGGTTTGCTTGAAAGCTCCACATACTTCATCAAAATACCTCCTTTAATTTTGATATTTATACTTTATACAAAACATCCTTATAGGTTATTTGTGATTGTGGGGTGGTGAATCATATTCTAGAAGGGTCCGCCCAGAGAATTGGCTATAGTCCTCCGTCACCCCGCTCCCGCTTAGTTCAAAACGTAGCGGACGCTAAGCTCGTG
>CAMUFS010000322.1 GCA_947088195.1 uncultured Clostridia bacterium | reverse complement strand
GAATTGGCTATAGTCCTCTGTCACCCCGCTCCCGCTTAGTTCAAAACGTAGCGGACGCTAAGCTCGTGAGATACCTCGCTAAGCGCCGACGTTTTTCAATAGGTTCCGTAGGACTATAGCCAATTCTCTGGGCTACTTTTTCGGTAATACTTGACATGTTCTTCGGCGTTTTCTTTTATTATTAAATTTAGGAAGGAGAGGGCAATAAAATATAACAACATAAACATGTTAAAATGTAAAAGTTTCTATTATGTCAAATAACAACGCATCTGATATACAAAAAAATAGCCTAGTCAAATCTTGGTATGCTCTGTCACCCGCTCCTGCTTAGTAAAAAACGTAACAGACACTAAGTCCGTGAGGAACCTCGCTGAAGTATATCGTATAATTCGCAAGTTCATTATGCGCCGACGTTTTTCAGTAGGTTCCTTGAGGATACTAATGCTTTGGTTCTGTTACTTTTTTGGCAGTCCAAATTCATTATTTATGGAACATATGCTGTAATTGTTGCATTTTAGAAATAATATCTATCCCTCTCTCAATTATTCTTTTGCTGTTTCTATATAAAAAATGGAAGGACATATTCCAGCACAGCCAAGAAAGTAGCCCAGAGAATGGCCTATAGTCCTATGGAACCTATTGAAAAACGTCGGCGCTTAGCGAGGTTTCTCACGAGCTTAGCGTCCGCTACGTTTTGAACTAAGCGGGAGCGGGGTGACAGAGGACTATAGGCCATTCTCTGGGTGGACCTCTCTCGAACATGATTCTCCTATTACAAATAAGAGACAACTATATTTTATATAAAGTATGTTTTTAACTTAACTTTGTCCATTTTGGTGTTTGTAGTAAAAGATGGCAAGCTGTGTGCGATCGCGTAGATTGAGTTTTTCTAAAATTGTGCTGATATAGTTGCGCACAGTTCCCTCGCTGAGAAAGAGAAGTCCTGCAATTTCCTTGTTGCTCAAGCCCTCAGCGACATTTTGTATCACCTCTATTTCGCGCTCTGTGAGATCAAAGCCTTCTAGGGAAGCCGTGGGAGTCCAGCTCATATTTGGAAGGCGAGAGACAATCTCATCTCCAAATACACTTTGCCCGCTTGCCACAGCTTTGATAGCGGGGATAATACTCTCAAAATTTTGTTTGAGGATATAGCCTTTTGCCCCAATTTTTAAGGCACGGATAATATATTCATTGTCTGCAAAGGTGGTGAGATAGAGAATTTTTGCATCTGGAAATTTTTTTAAAATAGCTTCCCCAGCATCAATTCCGGTCATCCCTGCCATGCGAATATCCATTAGAATTAAGTCAGGACGATGCTTTGCGTACAAGGAGATGGCCTCAGCTCCATCATGTCCCATAACGGGAACATGAAAATCTGGATCACTTTCCAAAATGGTTTTTAGTGCACTGCAAACCAATTTGTCGTCATCGATCAGTATAATGTTCATAATGTTTTCCTTTCCTAAAATAATTAAGATCGTTCTTCCTTGGGAAGAGAAATAAAAATTTTAAAACCTTCACGGTTATCTGTATGGAAATTTCCTCCAAGTGTATTGACGCGCTCTATCATACTTTGTAGTCCCATACCAGAAGAATCATGAGTCGAAGAGGTGGCTTGGGTTCCATTGTCATGGATAATGATCTGATACAATCCTGGCAGCTCCGTTATGGTGATACTGACAAGAGTGGCGTTGGAGTGTTTCATAACATTGGAGAGAGCTTCTTTTGCGATAAAGAGTATGGTATATTTTGCCTTCATGGGAAAATCATGATTGACATGATAGGAAAATACTGTCTTGCAAAAGGTAAAATTGTGGAGTAGCTCTTCAAGCTTATTCTGTAGATCCAGAGAGTCCTCGTGGATATTATGGATGCTAGAGCGGATACTGTCCATTCCGGCAGACAAAGTATTTTTTATATTTGTTAATTGTTCCTTGGTTGGCTCATCCTTACAGATTGCAAGCAATGCGCCAATTTGTAAGATAGAGCTTGACAGAAGGTGTCCGACAGTATCATGAATTTCCCGTGCAATGCGGTTTCTTTCATTTAAGGTGGCATTGCTGATCTCATAGTCTTGTTTTTCTAACAGATCCCGATTTTTTAATTGAAGCTGTTCTGCTTTTTCCATCATCTCATCTCTTAGGGTAAAGTAATCCTGCTTTGCCTGTGTCAGAGCGAGGGTGCGTTTTTTTAATAACCATGAGAGTATGGTCAATAAAAGCAAAATTAATAAGGTAATAGGATGATAATAATGTAGAGAATTTAATGCTGCAAAAATACTAAAATAAATGGTATATCGATATGGTTCGCCCACCATATCATAACACATAACTGGCAAAAAACAGATAAAATTTGGTGAGATAAGACAGAGACCGACATAACACAGATAGGAAATAATATTAAGTGCATTATTATTAAAATATGTCATCACCGAATTGAGGGAGATAATGATAATAACAGGAAGAATGGCATACAAGGATAGGCTGTAGGAGATCAGGAAAATAGTGCAGCACAAAAATAATATTAATTTGTCATATAATTTTTCCATGACCACAGCTCCCTTCCATTAGGAAACATTTTAACATATTTTTATACATATGGAAAGCATTTTCCAGCATGACATTTGTCACATAAAAAATAGATAGAATGGGACAGAAATCACTATATTCCTTAAAAAAAATAAGGTACACTATTAGATAGTAAATTGGCATAGACGGGAGAGATAGAGATATGGTGATACAAATGCAGAAGCTTGTAAAAAGGTACGGCAGCAGCAATGTGGTGGATCATATAAGCCTTTCCTTGGATGACGGAGAGATGGCGGGACTGTTTGGACCAGTGGGATGCGGAAAAAGTACAGTGCTAAAAGCAATTTTGTCTTTGACAAAGATCAATAAAGGAGAAGTGGAGGTTTTTGGAAAAAAACTTTTAGCATTTCCCATGCTGAGGCGTAATATTGGTTATGTGCCTCAGGAGCCAATTCTTTATCAGGAGCTTACCGTATATGAAAATGTAGAATATTTTTGTGGTCTGTATATAAGGGATAAAAAAGAGCGTATCAAGGCTGCCGAGGAGGCGGTAGAGTGGACAGGGCTTCATGATTTTTGGAAATTTTATCCAAGACAGCTCAATGAGAGCTTGTTGAAGAGATTGAATTTTGCATGTGGGATTGCACATAAACCGAAGCTTTTGCTGCTTGACGATCCTGTGAACGATATGGATTTGACTGGAAGCCATGTGATTAGAGAAAAAATTATTGAATTAAATCAAAAAGGGACTACAATTTTATATACGACAGGAAATGTAGAAGATATAGAAAGCTTATCAGGAAAAATATATATGCTGGACAAAGGAAGGTTGATTGCGCAAGGTACAAAGGAAGAACTCAAGGAGATGATAGGAATCAGGGAGAAAATTACAGTGGAGACATGGCATCTGACACAGGAGGTGCTGGATGAGCTGCAAACGCTTCCAAATGTATGTGATGTGAGGTATTACAGTGGGCAGCTTACAATGAAGTCTGTAAATGGCAAACATAATTTGGTAAATGTACTTAAT
>CAMUFS010000321.1 GCA_947088195.1 uncultured Clostridia bacterium | reverse complement strand
CATCTAGCTCTATAATTGCAATGCAAACTTCTGGGTCAACTTTAATATTACGAAAATATTTTCCGCTGCCTGTCACCAAAAAATACTCTCCCGCAAGCCCCGGAACACTGGTTCCTATCGACGTCCAATTTCCCGGCGCATTCAGTCTTGGCTTAATGGATTCTACCTCTTCTGGCTTTAAGCGGTAGCTGAGATTTCCACCATTTCTCTCATGCCAGCCTTGCATAAAACCATCATCTGCCATCTTGATAAAGCCCTGTACAAACTTTGATTCCAGAATCCTCATAACATGTTATCCCCTTTCTAATTAATCTAAATGAAATACATTTTTAAGATCGATGGAAACAGGGCTGTTATCTGGATTTGTCTCCATAATATCCGCCATAAAATCCCACCATTTGCGATTGATCGCAGTATCGGCACCCTTTGCCCATTTCTCCTCATCCTCGATCTCAATATAGCCAAATAAAGTTAGAGTTTCCTTGTCCAGAAAAATGGTGTAGTTCTTTCCGCCATGCTCGTGGATCATATCTTTCATCTCTGGCCAAAGCTGATTATGCCTCTTCTCATACTCTTCCTCACAGCCCTCAAACAATTTCATTTTAAAACCCTTAATCATAAATCCTTCCTCCTATTCTTTCTATTATTTTTCACATATCCACATCTTCTACAAGCTCTCCCAAACGGTCTTCCACTCCATATCCTTTGCATAGTAAAAGCTGGTATAACATGGCTGATTATAACAATTATTCTGCCATGCCACTCCTGTTCTATACTGGATGTCATGCATAAGTGTAAATAGCTTGTGTTCTGTAATATCAACATTTGTGTAAATGCGGATCGCTGTATTATCTGCTTTGCGAAGCAGTAGCTCCTCGCGGAAATCACCCAATATATCCGCGATCAGACATGCATTTCCCTTGGTTCCGTTGTTGGTCGCCATCCTCTCTGGATCTAGCATCACGCCATGGGTGCGGTCATTGATCACGCCGTGATGGCTACCGTGAATGTAATCACATCCATCTAAAATCTGAGTGGACAGATCCGCAGCCCAGTGAATACACTGATTTGTGCCAAGAGGCTTGTCCGGGAGAACCTCCCCTTTGCAAGAATACACTTTATCGGCAGCCCACACTTGAAGCCCACGCACATCTGGATTAATATCTCCAATCATGCAGCGTCCCAGATCGGATTCTGCGTATTCACCAAAAATCACCTTGCCCGTCTCGGCATCTCGCAGTGCATAGCCATATGGTGCTTGTGTAGCCCCCTCAAATACATTAAATATCTCAAGTCCCGGCTTATCTGGGTCAATCTTTGCCACATGCATGGAATCTCCGTGTCCAAGCTTTGCATAAGTGCCATTTGGCAAATAATCATAGCTGGAATATAACAGACTTCCGTCATGATCGATCACCGCAGCCCCATAGATAATCTCCTGATACCCATCACCGTCCACATCTGCTGTGGACAGGCTATGATTTCCCTGCCCTGCTAGACTTCCATATACAGGATCGGTTCCCTGCAGAGCATGTGGATCGTCACAGAATGGATTTTTCATTGGCACAAATCCGCTGTCTATGGCAAAATATTCGTGAAAATGTCCCTCAAAGAAATCATATGCCACAACGGTAGAGCGAGTGTAATATCCACGACACACAATTAAATACGGACGCTCTCCATCCAGATAGGCAACACCAGATAAAAACCGATCGACACGATTGCATGGCTCAATGCGCTTCATCGCATAATCGCCCCACATCAATCCATCATCTATCCTGCCATACTTAAATGGAATTGTGTCAAGCTCCTGTCCATTTCCAGCAAACATGGTAAGGTACTCTGGTCCTTTAAAGATAAAGCCCTCAAATTTGTCAAGCTCATTTTTTGGGCTTCTTGAAGGGGCATATTCCTGAATAAAATAATCTGCCAAAGCTCTCGCGGAACGCTCGTTCAGTGGATACTCATATTTTTTCTCTATGCCAAAGCACTCTTCCAGCGTGGCAGGCCAATGTCCCTCTTTAACCTCTGGCTCCTCGTGCCAGTTTTTAAAACGATCCACCAGATAATTGTAATAATCCTCGCTGGAGCAGACATAATTGTCCTCATGTGTGACGCCTTTTTCTCTATCTTCTTCTGGAAGTGTAATATAGAAACGCTCCTTGACTCTTCCATTTGGAAGATAAGTGGTCATGCATGTGCCGGGTGCTGTTTTTACTGCCATCTCTGCTTTGCCGTCCCCGTCAAAATCATAAACCATAAACTGTGTGTAGTGCGCGCCAGCACGAATATTGATCCCCATATCCAGACGCCACAGAAGTCTTCCATCTAATTTATAGCAATCAATAAAGCATTTTCCTGTATAGCCCTTCTGAGATACATCGCGGGAATTCGTTGGGTCCCATTTCAAAATATATTCGTATTCCCCATCTCCATCGACATCTGCCACACTCATATCATTGGCATTATAAGTGTAGGTATCTCTTGCCGGCGTAACACCCGGATCTGGAATCTGAAGTGGAATATCAATATAATTCTCTCCGCTTCTCCACACGCTCACACAGCCGCAAGCGGTCTCTTCCTCCCCATTGTATACAGCGGCAACTTGATAACTGTCCATCTCTGTTCCCTCTGTATCCAGATAATTTGTGCTTGTACTTACTGTGGCAATGCAGCTTCCATTTCGATACACTTTAAAATCTGCACCTGTCACCCCCGTCTGGCTGTATCCGTCTGTCTCTTCTGCCAAAAGCCGCCAGCTTAAGAAAATACCTGTCTTTGTTTTTACTGCTATCAAACCTCTGCCAAGCTTCTCTCTCTGTGGATTTTGTATCCTTTTTACTGGGGAAGCAACAATGTCACTGCACGCTGTCTCCTCTCTGTTAATCACAGCCGCCACCTTAAAATAATGGGGGATATGCGTACTTTTCTTAAGCGTCCACTGTGTTTCTTTTGTCTCTGCCACACACTTATATACCATATGCTCTGTGTTTCTGTCTGACCAATAGACATGATAGCTCTGTGCGTCCTCAACGGCATCCCATGCTATCACAACCTGCATATCCTCCACATGTTCAACTCTTACCTCTGGCTTCATCCTTCTCCTCCTTTTCCCCATCTGACTCTGACTATACCAATAACTTGTATACCCTTAGCTCAGCATATTCTCCGATAAATGGCGCAAGCTGCCGAAAACCAATCTTGCCGCCTTCAAGCAACGGACCATATGTCTCTCCATCATCCTCGAAGCGGAATATTTCCAATGTGTCAATCATAAACTGTACCACATTCCCCCTTTTAATCACGGCAATATGATAAGGTGGCTTTGCGTCCGCCACATCGGGAATGGGATCTCCGCCCTGCGCTGTCAGATAAAAGCCATAGCTTTTTCGTAAATTGCAAGTGTGAAAAGAACGCTCATCTGGCTCTTTTCTGCGGAAATAGGAGATATGGAAAGCATTGATGTCCCCATGATGATACTGCACATATTCTCCTGTCCGTTTTTTTAGAGAATGGTCAAACAGTTCCTGTCCCTCCATTCCTCTTGCCGCAAAAAACATCA
>CAMUFS010000320.1 GCA_947088195.1 uncultured Clostridia bacterium | reverse complement strand
CTTCTTTCGAAAAATAGAAGAATACGAAAAAGCCTAAAAACAGGAAACCAAACCCTGCATTTATTCTCAGAAAAGTTCTGCTGTCAAATAAAATATTCAACCATTCAATCATCTAACATTCCTCCTTAAAGTCAAATAAATCTTCCATCGTAACTTCAAACACTTTTGCTATACTGTATGCGAGCAACATAGAGGGATTATAACGATTTCGTTCAAGCTGCATAATTGTCTGTCTTGATACACCCACCAAATCGGCAAGCTCTTGCTGTGTCATTCTTTTAGTGGCTCGGTAAATATGAATTTTACTGTCAAATTGATATTTGCTCTTATTCGCCACTGGGCTCACCGCCTTTCATTGTTTTTAATTTCTCATGCGGCTATAAGTATAACATATTTCACATATTTTGTAAAATAAAAATATAAAGATAGATGCCTGTATAAGAGGAATTTCGTAATCGTGAACATTATGAAAAAATCTAAACTTTTAGATTTTTCCATAATGCTTGTCTTTTGATCTTTAGTTCGGGATAGTGTAGTGCTGGTGATCTGTGTCTTGTTTTCGGTTGCCTGCTTCTTTACCATACATGAGCATTTACACAAGGTACGTAAATTTCCTTAAAATAAAACTGGCAACAGTCTTTTTCAAAAAACTATTGCCATGTTTTTTATCCATTCTTTTTTGTCATTTCAAGTCTCTGGTTTGTGTACTCTCTTCTTATAAAACTCCCTCGCAATCTATCAGAAACATAAAAGAACAAACTCTCCTACTCAATTTTTATTCATAAGATAAATATACGCATCCTCCAATGTCGTACTTGTTTGCATACATGCTACTGAAGGCTTAGTTTCACTTACCAGCTTCACTTGTAACTCCCCGTTTTCATATTGCTTCGAGGTAATATGATAATTTTTTTCTAATTCCCTGACCTGTTCCTCACTTACTGTTTTACAAATCCATGTATGATTGTTTGCTTCTTCAATCAACTCTCTTACAGAGCCTGCGTATAAAATAAAGCCTTTTTTCATCACCGCAAGACAATTACAAGTTGCTGCCAAATCTTCGACTACATGTGTAGAAAAAAGCACCGTTCTATTTTCAGAAAAATCAACCAATAGATTTCGGATACGGATTCGTTCTTCTGGATCCAAGCCTGTAGTAGGCTCATCAATAATTAGAAAGTCCGGCTCATTTAATAGTGCCTGTATCAGTCCAACTCGCCGCTTCATTCCCCCGGAAAGCTGCTTCATTTTCTTTTTCTGATGATCTGCCAGACTTGTCTTTTCAAGATAATAGTCAATCCTCTTTCTGCACTCCCTCTTATCTATCCCAGATAAATTCCCCATGTATTCCAGACATTCTCTCACTGTAAGTGTTGGATACAGGTCAATTTCCTGTGGCAGATAACCAATTTTTCTCTGAATTTTTTCATAATTTTCTTCCTTGTATAAAATTTCATCTAATGTAACTGTACCTTTCACTGGCTTTAATATCGTGGCTAATACCCTCATCAGAGTAGTTTTTCCTGCGCCATTTTCTCCCAACAATCCCAAAATACCAGTAGGGATTTCTAAATTTGCATGGTTAATTGCCGTAACACCATTCCTAAAAGTTACTGTTAAATCTTTAATATGAATACTCATAATGTTACCCTCTTTTCTTAATTATTTTTGGTAATACCATTATCAAAATTACTCCAATACAAATACATAGCATTTTCCCATATAGCCATGAAATATCTCCATTTTTTTCTAAGTCTCTAAAGGTATAGGAAAACAAATTCCATCCCCTTAGATACTTATCTCCCCATGTTGAATCTGTTGCCAGCCATATCAAAAGACAGCCTCCAATTCCTATCCACATATTACAAAAAAGCATGGCAATGGTATTCACTAAATTCCCCCAGAAAAAGATAGTGATTGATACTGCCATTAAATAAATCAACAATTGTCTTATCTCACTTTCTGTTATCAGATGTGTGCTTGGTTTTTGAAATACAAAGAAAAATCCATATCCAATTACTGCAAGCAACAATAAAAATATCTCTTGTATAAAAGTTCTCTCCAATATTGAATAAACTCGCCTTTTTATTGGATACAATCTATGAATTTCCGATCGTTTACTAATAATCTCCTGCATATAAGTGTCTGCACAAAAAACAGTTGTCAGTATCGCCATAGGTGCCTCCATTGCAATTCCTATTTCATAGGTGTATGTAACACCTCGAATCAAGCTTAAAAGAACAATAAAAAAAACAGAATAAGCAATTTTATATAAAGGCAGAACAATCTGTATTTCTTTTTTTATCATATCCGTCTCCTTTTCCATATCCACATAGAAACCATGATAATCACCACTGACATCAAAATTAAAAAGCTTTGATTTAATAACACCATTGGCGGCGGTGTTGTATCAAAAAGCTGTCCAGGAAACCTGACCATAATTGCCAATGGTCGGCCCCAATATCCATAAACCCCTTCTGCATTTCTTCCACCCATATTTGAATACGTCATATAGAGAATCAAAAGGGGAACTCCGGGAAGTGGATTTTTAAATATTAGCGCAATCAAAGTATATACACTTACAATCATTAACATATTCGGAAGAATATACAGTGTAGTTGCCACTATAAAATCCCATAATCTCACTTCAAATCCACTATCCTTGGTAAAGACCATGCACAATATCCAAAATAGCAAATTTAATATAGCAAGCACAATCAGGCACACGCCAAATCCAGCGCTTACTTTTCCCACTACATATTCTCCTGCAGTAATGGGCTTTGTATGAAGTAACTCATAAGTGTGCCTTCTTGTATCTTGCAAAAATAAAACTGACAGCATGATTGTCGCAAAAAATCCCATAAATAAACCAGCAAAATCAGCAAATTTTCTTGAAAAATAAAAGGAAAATGGCTTGTTTTCCATTTTTTCATCCAGATATGCATTGATTTCTTCTGCTGTTCCCTTGTGATAAGCCCCATTTTCATATAGATAATGTGTGCTATACCACCATTCATACGTCTCCTCTAAGTAGGTATACGCTTCCTTTAAATCCATATCTTCCATCTTTTCAATAGTCGACTGTGCCTCTGATTCCGATACCTTAAATTCTTCCATTAATGTTCTTTTGACTGTTTCATGCCATATTTCCCGCTGCATTTTTGAGGAGCTTGGAATATAACCCTCATATACCTCGCCGGAATGAATGGTCTCTGGATATTCATTGATGATTTCTTCTCCGGGTGCAAGATAATGTGTGGTCAAATAAGGACTTACTTCACTAAATACCCCACAGATAACAATGACAATCCCGATCCAAAACAATGGATGCTTCAAATAGCTCTTTATCTCTCTTTTCAAAATAGCAATCATGTTTTTTCCTCCCTTCTTTATAAGTTCCTATTATAAAATATAAATCACAACAAAAAGACAACTACAATCGAGTAGGGAAGTCTTTATCTCCCTACTCGCCGCGCGACCTGCGCGCCACTTTAGCGGCATATTTCCTCTGCACAGGTCTGCGCAATCGAGTAGGGGATGCTGTTCTCACCTACTCGCGCGCC
>CAMUFS010000319.1 GCA_947088195.1 uncultured Clostridia bacterium | reverse complement strand
AGAATTGGCTATAGTCCTACGGAACCTATTGAAAAACGTCGGCGCTTAGCGAGGTCTTAAACGAGCTTAGCGTCCGCTACGTTTTGAACTAAGCGGGAGCGCGGTGACGGAGGACTATAGCCAATTCTCTGGACGGACCTGTCTCGAACATTATTCTCCTATTTACTAATAAGCAATAACTATATTTTGTATAAAGTATACTTTTTCATTCACTGGACTGTTGTATAGATTGGTGTTATAATTGTGATAAATATTTGCTGCTGGGTGTTTGTGTCTTGTGGTAATATAGAAGGAGGAATGGTAGTGCTGAAAGAACTGGTGTTGAAAAATCGAACGTATAGACGTTTTTTTGAGGAGGAGATTGTCTCAGAAGATACATTGAGGGAGCTTGTAGATCTGGCGAGGACAGTTCCTTCTACAGCAAATTCTCAGGCTCTTAAGTTTGCTTTTGTCACAAAGGAAGCGGAAAAAGAGAAAGTGTTTGAGAATCTTGGCTGGGCAGCGGCGCTAAAGGACTGGGATGGCCCAGAGAAAGGGGAAAGGCCTTCTGCCTATATTTTGGTGTTGTGTGATCAAGGTCTTGCTAAAAATAAACCTATTGATGATGGAATTGTGGCGCAGACTATTATGCTTGGCGCCTGTGAGAAAGGGCTTGGCGGTTGTATTTTTGGAAATATAAAACGTAAGGAGCTCTCTGATGCACTTGGAATAGATATGGAGGAGTTTTCTATTGATTTGGTGATTGCAGTTGGAAAGCCTAAGGAAACTGTTGTGATCACGGAAGTTGGTGAGGATGGCTCTACAGATTATTACCGAGATGAAAAACAGATACATTATGTGCCGAAAAGAAGTCTGAATGATTTAATTTTAAAATTGCCAGAAAAATAGAGCTTGGAGTAGAAAAAAGCTTTCTGAATATGTAATAACAGTGTTGAGAACATATTTAGAAAGCTTTTTGTGTGTATTGAATTTTTATGGTAACTTAAGCTTTTAAGTCATAAGAGTGAAAGCTTGGTGCAGTTTATAGGGAAACTTGCTCCCCGCCCTTGATTTCGATAATATTGCCACCCACATTCAACCATGCTGATTGGACAGAAGGGTTGTACACGAAGCTGAGATCGGAGGAGAATTGTAGGCGTTCACAGGTTTCCATATAATCGACAATCTGGATATTTGTCGCATACCAGGTGTCATCTTTTCCTCCTGTCATCTTGCAGAAATCTTCCATAAGATCCCAATTATTCTCGTTAGTAAATTCGTAGCTGTGTCCCCATACATACATCATATATAAATATTGTGTTTTGTTGAGGCTGACAAATTTTTCGCCAAGCTCCATTAAGTTTTTGTTATGATGGCAGGTTGCTTTCCACTCAAGAAAATTATCAGGCATACCAAATCCCTGTGTGCTATGTACAGTTCTTGCATAGCGGATGCCAAGCTTTGGAAGAACGTCGACGATAGCTTTATTGTAGGAGCCATTTGGATAAGATAATCCGCGAACAGGGTAGCCCATAAGACGCTCAAGCTCTGCCCGGTCATCCATCACCTCGCGCACAATCTGTTCCATTGGGCAGCGTTCAATGGTGGGATGGGTGGAGGTATGGCAGGATATTTCGTGCCCTTTATAAAGCTCTTTAAATTCTTCAGGCTTAATTCTTCTAGGATCTTCAAAGCGTCCAGAATTTACGTGAAATGTTCCTTTGATGCCATAGCGATTAAAGATAGAGATAAGCTGGCGATCCTCGATGCGCCCGTCATCGTAGCTCATGGTTAAAACCTTGTGTTTTCCTCCGGGGAAACAATAATAAATTGTTTTCATGTGAAAATATTCCTCCTTTATACATTCATTTGCATTTATTATAATTGTTGGAACGAAATGGTGTATGAACTATGCCAACATACTGTTATTCCTTATACAGTATTGTTGATTTTTTTATGTCATGGTTCTTACAACCATCCTATTAATGATATAAATCATGTATCTATTATATCATAAGGAGGAGATTACTGCAGCATTTTTAAGATACATTCTATTTCAATTTTCCAAGAATTGAGTTTCCAATCGTTCCTTCTGGCATCCTTAAGCCAAAGTTGTCAACAATAGTAGCACCGATAACGGCAAAAGTTGGAGCATCTTCCAGCTTTCCGAAGCCTGTCATAGACGGAGAATATGCAAGAAAGGGAACGCACTCCCTTGTATGATCGGTTCCTGTATGAGTTGGATCGTTTCCATGGTCTGCTGTGATGATTAACAGGTCATTTTTTTTCAGTAGCTCTAGTAGAGAACCCAGCTTTATATCAAATTTTTCAAGCTCCTGCGCATAGCCTATCACATTGCGGCGATGTCCCCACAAAGCGTCAAAGTCTACGAGATTTACAAAGCAAAGTCCTTCAAAATCTCTTTTGGCAATTTCAATAGTTTGTTCCATTCCATGTACGGAGCTTTTAGATTTGTTGGATTCGGTTAATCCCTCTCCGTCAAAGATATCGAAAATCTTTCCGACAGAAATTACATTTAATCCGGCGTCTTTTAAAACATTTAATGCAGTTCTGCCATAAGGCTTTAGAGCATAGTCGTGACGGTTGCTGGTACGCTTGAACTCGCCTTTTTTTGTGCCAATATACGGTCTAGCAATGACTCGACCCACTTTCCACTCATCTTTCATTGTAATTTCGCGGGCAATTTCACAGCAACGGTACAATTCATCCAAACCAAACGTTTCTTCATTTCCGCAAATTTGTAATACAGAGTCAGCGGAGGTATATACAATCATATGTCCTGTGGCAATTTCTTCCTCCGCCAGTTCATCTAAGATCTCGGTTCCGCTTGCACTTTTATTCCCAATAATGATCCGGCCGGTTCTTCTTGATAACTCTTCTATAAGCTCATGAGGAAAGCCCGTTTCTGTGAATGTTTGAAAAGGCTTCGTGATATGAAGACCCATCATCTCCCAGTGGCCGGTCATAGTATCTTTTCCCGTGCTGGCCTCATTCAGATAAGCATAGTATCCCAATGGTTTTTCTGTGGCAGATACTTGCTTCAGTGGATGGAGATTTGCAATTCCTAAGCTCTGAAGATTCGGAATATGAAAGCTATCTACTGATTGTGAGATATGACCAAGAGTGTCTGTTCCGGCGTCGCCATACGCTGCGGCGTCAGGCAATGCCCCTGTTCCAAGGGAATCTACCACGATTGTAAATATGCGTTTATATTTTCCCATATTTAATTCTTCCTTTCTATTTTGCAAATGTTTTGTGTAATGGGAGCGAGGGATCAACATATTCTTTTCTAAATATACTTTGAGATAGCTTTATGTTCAACCCTTTTTTGAAAAATCTCTGTCACTTTCTGCAGGGGGTGTCTTGATTTTGAATTTAATGTAGCTTTCCATAAATTTCCATTAACTTCTTTTTTTATTTTAGTATAATGAAAGTATGAATAAAAAGTGATATAAAATGGTAATATTCTGCACTGGTAAAATATTTAAAAATATAGTAATATTAGAGATAGAAATGGGGGAAAGATAATGCAGGAAAATACATCTATTTTTGAGGGAACAATTCTTATGAA
>CAMUFS010000318.1 GCA_947088195.1 uncultured Clostridia bacterium | reverse complement strand
GGCGCCGGGGATACGAACCTGCGCGAAGGCTCTCTGGCAGGAGACGGCAAAACTTCCAGAGATTGAGATTAAGAAGCCAGATAGTATACTGGCAAAGGAGACCATCAGCAGTATGCAGGCTGGATTGGTGTATGGATGCATTGGGCAGACAGAGTATATTATCCGCAAGATAAAGGAAGAGACAGGTCTTTCTAATATAAAGGCTGTGGCGACGGGTGGTCTGGGAAAAATTATTGCAGATGAGACAGATATGATTGATATTTATGATCCAAATTTAACTTTACATGGATTGCGGTTGATCTATAATCGACACAAAAGGGTATAAATGAATGGCGGGCAAGGAACCACAGAATAGAAAATTGCGAATAGGAAATGTAGAAGTGGATAATAATCTGATATTGGCGCCCATGGCAGGAGTGACAGACCTGCCATTTCGCATGCTTTGCAGAGAACAGGGTTGTGGGCTGCTCTACACGGAGATGGTGAGTGCAAAGGCGATTCTATATCAGAATAAAAATACATTTGATTTATTAATGACGGAGCCATCAGAGCGTCCGATTGCCTTGCAGCTTTTTGGCTCGGAGCCAGAGGTTATGACAGAGGCGGCGATAATGTTAGAGAAGGAAGCCTTTGATATTTTTGATATAAATATGGGTTGTCCCGTTCCCAAAATTGTAAATAATGGGGAAGGTTCGGCTTTGATGAAAAATCCCAAGCTCGCGCAAGAGATTGTGTCTACAATGGTAAAGAATGTGAAAAAACCCATCACAGTAAAATTTCGCAAAGGCTTTGCGGAGGACAGTGTCAATGCGGTAGAGTTTGCCAAGGCAATGGAATATGCCGGTGCGGCGGCAGTGGCTGTGCATGGACGCACAAGACAGCAGTACTATTCTGGAAAGGCAGACTGGGATATAATACGACAGGTGAAGGAGGCGGTATCCATTCCAGTAATAGGAAATGGAGATGTAACGTCGCCGGAGAGTGCTCTTAAAATGCTTACAGAAACAGGCTGTGATGGTGTGATGGTCGGGCGGGGCGCGCGCGGCAATCCATGGTTATTTTGCCAGATTTATGAGTATTTTAACACAGGGCATTATCGTTTAGAACCTTCTTTACAGGAGATAAAGGAGATGATCCTAAGGCATGGAAGGCTTAATCTTAATTATAAAGGAGAATATACTGGCATACGAGAAATGCGCAAGCATGTGGCATGGTATACAGCAGGCCTTCCTAATTCTGCTGTCTTGAGAAATAAGGTGAACCATGTAGAAAGCTTTCGAGAGCTCTTGGAGCTGATAGAAAGGTTTTCTTGACATTGATTTTCATTTCGTATATAATATCTTGAATGTAGATAAGGGGATGCATAAAGAAGATGTCAATACATGCGGGCAACAGCTTATCTGTAAGAGTGCAGAAGGTTAAGTAGGGTATGATAATTCGTTTTGTTGCCAGAAAATTATGGGAATGTTTATATCCAATTTTTCATATTATAGTGGGACAGGATATGTAAGAATAATTAAGAAGTAAAGGAAAGGTGTAGCAATTATGGCAGAGAAGAAAAATATTTTAACTTATGCGGGGTTAAAACAACTGGAGGAGGAATTACAGGAGTTAAAGGTAGTAAAAAGGCAGGAGGTTGCTCAGAAAATAAAGGAAGCAAGAGAACAGGGCGATCTTTCAGAAAATGCGGAATATGATGCTGCCAAGGACGAGCAGAGAGATATAGAGTTAAGAATTGAGGAACTTGAGAAAATTCTTAAAAATGCAGAGGTTGTTGTTGAGGATGAAGTGGATCTGGATAAAATTAATATCGGATGCCGTGTGAAGCTTTATGATTGTGAGTATGAGGAGGAGTTAGAGTTTCAACTTGTGGGCTCCACAGAGGCAAACAGCCTTCAAGGTAAGATTTCCAATGAGTCTCCGGTGGGACAGGCATTGATTGGGAGACGAGCAGGAGATATGGTAGATGTAGAGATGGAAAATGGAGTGACAGCACAATATCGTGTGTTGGAAATCCAGAGAGTAAGCTAATAGTACGCCGCACAAAGGAGTGAAGAAAATGGCGAATCAGCAGAATCAGACTCAGGATATTAATCAGTTGTTAAAGGTCCGCAGGGAGAAGCTCTCGGATTTGAAAGAAAAGGGAAAAGATCCTTTTGTTATCACAAAATATAATGTTACACATCACAGCAAAGAGGTTGTGGATCAGTTTGAAGCATTGGAGGGGCAGACAGTTTCCATCGCAGGGCGCATAATGGCAAAGCGTGTTATGGGTAAAGCCTCCTTCTGTCATATTCAGGATTTGCAGGGAAAGATTCAGTCGTATGTGGCGAGGGATAGCGTCGGTGAGGAGTCCTATGCAGATTTTAAAAAGTTTGATGTGGGCGATATTGTTGGAATTAAGGGTGAGGTATTCCGCACAAAAACGGGAGAGATTTCTGTACATGCCGCTGAGATTGTATTATTAACAAAAAGTCTTCAGATTCTGCCAGAGAAGTTTCATGGTCTGACAAATACAGATATTCGCTATCGCCAGCGCTATGTGGATCTGATTATGAATGAGGATGTAAAAGAGACCTTTATCAAAAGATCAAAAATTCTCGCCAGCATCCGCCGGTATCTGGATGGACAGGGCTTTATGGAGGTAGAGACACCAATGCTTGTGAGCAATGCCGGAGGCGCTGCCGCAAGACCATTTGAGACACATTTTAATGCACTTGATGAGGATTTGAAACTGCGCATTTCGCTGGAGCTGTACTTAAAAAGACTGATTGTAGGTGGAATGGAGCGTGTATATGAAATAGGGCGCGTGTTCCGCAATGAAGGCTTAGATACCAGACATAATCCAGAGTTTACACTAATGGAATTATATCAAGCCTATACTGATTATCATGGAATGATGGATCTGACGGAGAATCTTTACCGCCATGTGGCCAGAGAGGTTATGGATTCAGAGATTTTGACCTATGGAGAACATACCATAGATCTGTCAAAGCCATTTGAGCGAATTACTATGGTGGACGCCGTGAAGAAATATTCTGGTGTGAACTTTGCCGAGCTTCATACCTTGGAGGAGGCAAGAGCTGCTGCGAAGGAGCATCATATTGAATTTGAGGAGAGACATCAAAAGGGAGATATTTTGAATCTATTCTTTGAAGAATTTGTGGAGGAACACCTGATTCAACCAGTTTTTGTGATGGATCATCCCATTGAGATCTCGCCGCTCACAAAGAAAAAACCAGATAATCCAGAATATGTAGAACGTTTTGAGCTCTTTATCAATGGCTGGGAGATGGCAAACGCTTATTCAGAGCTAAACGATCCCATTGACCAGAGAGAACGCTTTGAGGCGCAGGAAAAGCTTTTGGCAGCGGGAGATGAGGAAGCAAATCATACCGATGAGGACTTTTTAAATGCATTAATGATCGGTATGCCACCGACAGGAGGCATTGGATTTGGAATTGACAGAATGGTGATGATAATGACAAATGCACCTGCAATTCGGGATGTGTTGGCTTTCCCGACGATGAAAACGCTTGGCAAAGAAAACCAGTAAAATCAAGGGTTTGCGGT
>CAMUFS010000317.1 GCA_947088195.1 uncultured Clostridia bacterium | reverse complement strand
ATAAGCCTATGTTTTGTATAAAGTATAATAATATCAAAATTATTAAAAAACAAATATTGCTTATGGTAAAAAGCTTCCAATATTCTCCTTTGCGACTTTCTGCTTCTTTTGCTATATATTTATATGAAATTAAACTAGCCATAGATGCAATTAACGTTCCCAGACCTCCGAGATTGGTGCCCACAATTAATCCAGTGTAGTTCTCTGTAAAACCTGATAATAATAGAGCAGCAGGAACATTGCTTATCACTTGGCTCGCTATAATAGAGGTATATACCTCCTTACCAATAAGCATTTCCTGTAAAAAATCACGAAAAACTGGAATCCTTCCCACATTTCCAATAAAAATAAAAAAACCAATAAATGTAAATAACAGTGCATAGTCTACCTGCGTAAGCACCTGTCTGTCTATTAGAACCACAAAAGCCAGTACAATAATAAATACTATCTGCCATGAAAGAATATGCCCCACAGAAAGCAGACAAAGCAAGAACAGTACTAGATAAAGCAAAATAGAATATATTACAGACTTCGGCTTTCTCTGTAAACTACATTCTATTTGTCCACTCAAGCTTCCTTCTTTTCTTCCCTGCCATAATGCCCACACTATCAATAATGCAAGTGATACCATAGCATATGGGAGCATTAACAACAGAAATCTACCGATGGAAATCCTAGCTTTTCCGTATAGATATAAATTTTGTGGATTGCCTATGGGTGTCAACATACTGCCAAGATTTGCGGCAACTGTCTGCATTGCCACAATAGGCAGCATAAGCCGTCTTTTTTGCTTTTCCTCAAGCAAGGTAAGCACAGTAAAGGTAAATGGAACAAAAGTAATTAACGCAACATCATTTGTGATTAGCATGCTAAAGAAAAAACACAATAACATCAAAATCATAATAAGACTCTGGCTGCTTTTTACCTTTGCTAACAACCTCTGTGCCACCCATGCAAATACACCTGCTTTTTTTAATCCCGCCATAATAATCATTAAGCAAAATAGAATTGCCAACGTTCTAAAATCAATGTATTTTATGTAAGCAGCATCTGGTGGCACAAATAGAGCTGACAACACCGCAAGCATAAGTGCGATACACAGCACTACTTCTTTTTTTACAAATAATCTTGCTCTTTCTATATATAATTTCATCTTGGCATTTCTCTTTCTTATTCCTTGTTGACTAAAAATAATTTGCTTTCATATAATATTTCTGTTATTTTACCATATTGACTCTTAAAAAGTCAATGCTGCTCTTTACAGTAAAACGTAGATGCTATTTTAGTTTCAAATAGCATCTACGTTTTACTGTAAAGAATATTTATTTTCTATATCCATCTTATACAAAACGATATTCTGGAAAATATGTATTTTCTTTTAAAATATCTGTTCTAAGTCCTAGTAATTTATTATATTTCTCTTGATCAAATATTATCTTTCCTATATAAAATTGTTTTTGATCTTTTCCCCTATAAAAGGATTTTTTAAATTGATAGAGACTATCTTGATTACTCCCAACGCCTCCTCCCAGATAAAATGTTTTATATCCATTTGCCGCTCCCCAGAGTGCCACTTGATAAAGAAGTAAATTCATAGGGGCCAAATTTGCATATTCTTTTATTGAACCTGATAAATGATAATTCATTTTGTAATTAGCCATCAATATAATTGAGGCAGCAATTATCTTATCATGTAATGTCGCATAAAAAATCTGTGTATGCTGAGAAAGTTCTTCACAAACACTATTATAAAAAGATTTTTCAAAATAATAGTATTCTTCCGCATGATCTCTGTCCATGGTCTGATTATATATTTCTCGAAATACTCCATAAATCTCTGGATATCTGCCATTATAAATTTTAATTTCATTTTTTTGAGCTTTTCTTATTGCATTGCGATTTGTACTGGTTATATTTTTCCATATTATTTCTGGAGATGAAAGATCCATTGTTATTGTCTCCCCAAGCAATATCACTTTATAAAAATCTTTAACAAGCATATGATTTTCTATCACCGGATGAAAACGCACAAATTCACTTACTATATGATTCTCCTGACACCAGCTTTTATATTCTAAAAAAAGCTGATCCTTTTCTTCACCTTCTATCAGCCAACCTCCATATCCATAGGGTGATGAAAAATCAAAATAACTATTTTCTTGAATTACACCAGCAAAATGCTTATCTTTAGCAATATCTCGTCTCATTACCACATTAATGCCTCTTGTCGCATTTTTTTCATATAAAAACAGCAATGGCTCACCATCTCCATGTAACTGAAATGCTTTCACATAACCACTTAACCAATATACATCATAATTTGCAAATGATCGAACAATGGTGTCCCACTGTTCCTGTTTCTCTATTGTATAAATAGAAAGCATTTTTACTCCTTCCAAATTATCTTTTTCTGTTATTTCCTCACCAATATAGTAAATTCATATAAATCATAATCATGTAATAAACAAATATTTCGCGAAAAATGCTGTTTTGCATAATCAAAATAGAAAAGTGGATCAGCATAATATAAATAATCTTTTTTATATTCTAAATCAGAATATTTCGTTAGAATGTTAAAGGCAAATCCTCTTTTCGAATATCTCTGGAATTTCTTTAAAGTTTCAATAATATATTCTGTCCATATCGTATCACTGATCTTTTGTCGCACATTAAAAATTCCACTTGCAATAATATAATCATACTCTTTGTCTATTTCTGAGCCATGGATAAATTTTGTATTCTCCTTAAAACCATATTTCTGATTAGCACACGCAATCATATCCTTTGAAACATCTATTCCAGTATAATAATATGGACATCCCTTCTCTTCCAAATATTCCAAATAAAATCCATATCCACATCCATAATCGCAAATCAAAATTCTTTGCTCTTTTTCATATTGTAACACCTTCGATAATTGATCAAATCTTATTTTCTGCGATTCCTCCGAATTCCAGTCAACCCCTTTACTTGTTGCTCCAAATGTTTTTATCTTTTCACTATAGTAATTTTCTGTCTGTTCTAATATCTCTATGTCCATTCTTCTGCCTCGTCACTCTCAAAATTATAAATTGGTACTTTTTAAAAGCTTTTCATATATTTTTTGGCTTCTGTTCCCTCATTAAAAATCAAATCTAAAATAGAAACACCATGTTCAAATTTTTCTGATAACTGTGTATATTCTGGATACCCTGAATAATTCATCCATTCCAATTTTATCCCTGCATTTGCAAATAATTCCTCCTGTATATAGTTTTTTGCCGCTGGTCCAGACAAATAGCAATTCCCCCCCCAGCCTTTACAAGAGATATCAACCGCTCCGTTTTTCCCTCTTCTTGTTTATAGTCAGAGCTCCATGTAATTGTTGTTTTAATATCTAAAATATCACAAATCTCTTTTATAAAAATATAATTTATTCTGCTAAGAAATTCTTCTTCCTTGCAAATTTCATATATCTTTTTTATACGTCCTGCATATTGATTAAAATATTTTGCTCTTGCATAATTACATTCTATGCCTCTCCAATGATTGTCAATCCATTTATGATCAGCAATTTTTGTTTCATTTATCTTTTGAAAAAATTT
>CAMUFS010000316.1 GCA_947088195.1 uncultured Clostridia bacterium | reverse complement strand
ACAGCATCACCCTTTCTGCCGTAGGTTGCAGTAGCTGCATCCTTCATATATTTTACAGCATCTTCTACTGGAATTACATTAGCAAGCTTAAAGAATGCTGCCTGAAGCACTGTATTGATACGTCCGCCAAGACCGATCTCTTTGCCGATCTTAATACCATCAATCGTGTAGAGCTTAATGTTATGCTCAGCCATATAGCGCTTTGCTTGTCCCGGAAGATGAGCTTCAAGCTGCTCCATATCCCAACCGCAATTTAACAAAAATGTGCCGCCATCCTTAATGTCCTGAACCATATTGTACTTATGTACATAGGAAGGGTTGTGACATGCAACAAAGTTTGCTTTTGAAATTAGGTAGGTGGACTGAATCTTATTCTTGCCAAAGCGAAGGTGAGAGATAGTAACACCACCGGATTTCTTGGAATCATAGTCAAAATATGCCTGTGCATACATATCTGTATGATCGCCAATAATCTTGATGGAGTTTTTATTCGCGCCAACGGTACCATCTGCGCCAAGTCCCCAGAACTTACAGCTAATGGTGGATTCTGGTGTTGTATTTGGATTCTTTCCAATCGGAAGAGACAGATTTGTCACGTCATCCTCAATGCCGATTGTAAATTTCTTCTTCTCTGTATTCTCATATACAGCAATAATCTGTGCTGGGGTTGTATCCTTTGATCCAAGTCCGTAGCGGCCAGAATATACTGGTACATCCTTAAACTGGCTGTCCTTTAAAGCGGCAACTACATCCAGATACAACGGCTCTCCAAGAGCGCCCGGCTCCTTAGTTCTGTCAAGAACAGAAATCTGCTCTACAGTAGAAGGAATCGCCTTAAGCAAGTGCTCTGCACTAAATGGTCTGTACAGATGAACCTTGACAACGCCTACCTTCTCTCCTGCCTGAAGCAGATAATCAATGGTTTCATCAATGGTCTCGCACACCGAACCCATAGCGATAATCACCTTTGTCGCATCCTCTGCGCCATAGTAATTAAATAACTGATAGTTTGTGCCAATCTTTTCATTGACCTTATTCATATACTCTTCTACAATAGCAGGGATTGCATCATAATAAGGATTACATGCCTCTCTTGCCTGGAAGAAAATGTCTGGATTCTGTGCGGAGCCTCTCTGGCATGGATGCTCTGGATTCAGCGCATGACGGCGGAACTTGTCAACGGCATCCAAATCAACCATATCCTTCAGATCTTCATAATCCCACATCTCAATCTTCTGAAGCTCATGAGAGGTGCGGAATCCATCAAAGAAGTTCAGAAATGGAACACTTCCCTTAATTGCAGCACAATGCGCAACCGGTGTTAAATCCATAACCTCCTGCACACCGCCACTGCACAACATAGCAAAGCCTGTCTGACGACATGCATATACATCAGAGTGATCGCCAAAGATAGACAGTGCATGACTTGCAAGTGCACGTGCAGATACATTGATCACGCCCGGCAGCAGCTCACCTGCAATCTTATACATATTCGGAATCATCAGTAAAAGTCCTTGAGAAGCAGTAAAAGTGGTGGTCAACGCGCCCGCTGCCAAAGAGCCATGCACCGTTCCTGCTGCTCCTGCCTCAGACTGCATCTCTGTTACCTGAACCTCCTGCCCGAAGATGTTCTTTCTTCCTTCTGTTGCCCACTTATCAGCCAACTCAGCCATAGGGGAAGAAGGGGTGATCGGATAGATCGCTGCCACATCTGTGTACGCATAGGACACATGTGCCGCAGCGGTATTTCCATCCATGGTTTTCATTTTTCTAGCCATTCTAAAACCTCCTAATAATTATAGTAGCATAAAATTTTAAAGACCACTGGTTCGGTGGTGATTACTTCTATTCTAATATATTTTTCCAAATATTACAATGCCTATTCTAAAATTCTCTTAATTCTCTTCCTTACATTCTTGTTTCTGTTATACTATTTTTAAAAACCACACAAACTGTCATTTCAATACTTTGTTGTACCGCTGGCTGTAATAATCCATTTGATAAAAGTGGTCTTTGGCACAGGTGTTTTTGATAAAGTAATAGCTGAGAGAAAACGCTCCTTCGCCTTCTGCAATTTCTCCAGATCATTTCCATACATTGTCGCTATTGTCTCTCCAGCCTTGACGGCATCGGAAATTTTCTTATGCATCACCACACCGACAGACAGATCAATCTCACTTTCTTTTGTCTCCCTTCCTCCACCAAGAATCAAAGAAACCATGCCAATCTCTTCTGTCTCAATTTTTTCAATAAAACCATCCTCCTCCGCCTTAATCTCCATCACAATCGATGCTTTTGGAAGCAATGAGGTATCATAAACCGCCCTTGCATCTCCTCCCTGTGCCTCCACAAACTCTGCCAATTTTTTAAGAGCACTTTTATCCTCAATGGTCTTTAGAAGCAATGCTCTTGCCTCCTCCACATTTGCAGCATGCTTTGTGCCTGTCACCATATACGAACCAAGCGTTAGACATAACTCCAAAAGCTGTTTTGACCCTTCTCCGTTTAAGGTGTCAATCGCCTCCTTCACCTCTAATGCATTTCCGACCGCATACCCTAGAGGCTGGTTCATATCTGAGATAATTGCCACTGTCTCCTTTCCTGCACTGGTGCCTATCCTCACCATCTCACGGGCAAGTGCCACCGCCTCATCCTCACGCTTCATAAAAGCGCCACTCCCTGTCTTGACATCCAGCACAATCACATCAGAACCTGCCGCAAGCTTTTTACTCATAATGCTAGATGCGATCAAAGAAAGATTGTCCACCGTCGCTGTCACATCCCTCAGCGCATACAGCTTTTTATCCGCTGGGGCAAGATCTGCTGTCTGTCCGATAATTGCCATACCCACACGATTGACGTGCGCAATAAATTCCTGATTTGTCATAGATGTAGAAAAACCCGGAAAGCTTTCCAGTTTATCGATGGTGCCACCTGTATGCCCAAGCCCTCTTCCTGACATCTTCGCAACAGGGACCTGACATGCTGCAACCATGGGACTTAGAACCAGTGAAGTCTTATCCCCCACTCCTCCTGTGCTGTGCTTATCCGCTTTCAGCCCTTTTATCTCGGACAAATCAATGATATCTCCACTGTGCGCCATAGCCATAGTAAGATTGGACGTCTCCTCCTCATTCATTCCCTTAAAATAAACTGCCATCATAAAAGCAGACATCTGATAATCAGGAATATCTCCTTTTGTGTAGCCTTCTATCATAAAATCAATCTCATCTTTGGTTAGTGCAAGCCCGTTTCTTTTCTTCATTATCAAATCATACATCCGCATGGTACCGCCTCCTTTCTGTGCCCTGCACCATAATACTCTCTAAAAAGCTTCTTCCAGCCACTACCCCGGATAATCCAGCATCCCTTCTACGCATCAAAACCCTCCCATACAGTATCTTCCGTTTTTATCTGCTTTATACAGTTTTGCACACTCTGCCAAAACCTCTCATTTTGTCTTTCCTTTTATTCTGAAATTTTTATTGCATTTTTCAACTTTTATGTTATACTTATTTTCATGGGGCATTAGCGCAGCTGGGAGCGCGCAACATTCGCATTGTTGAGGCCACGGGTTCGAATCCCGTATACTC
>CAMUFS010000315.1 GCA_947088195.1 uncultured Clostridia bacterium | reverse complement strand
TGAACTAAGCGGGAGCGGGGTGACAGAGGACCATAGCCAATTCTCTGGGCGGCCCCTTCTAGAATATGATTCACCACCCCCCACAATCACAAATAGCCTATAAAGATGTTTTGTATAAAATATACTTGTACAAATAAGTATAACCTATTCTTACAAAAAATAGGCTGTGCTACTTCACACTACTCCCTTATTTTTCCGATACTGATATGGCGACATTCCTTTTATCTTTTTAAACACATCTCCGAAATAATTGCTGTCATTATATCCACAGCGCAGCGCTATCTCTGTGATGGAGGCATTTGTCTCTAAAAGTAATGTTGTAGCCTCCCTAAGCCGAACACTACTCAAATACTCTTTAAATCCAAAGCCAGTTGTCCGCTTAAACTTTCTTGAAAAATACGCAGCGCTCATATTTGCCTTTTTCGCCGCATCTTCCAGCGTGATTGTTGTACTGTAATTCTGGCAGATATATTTTGCTACTTCCTGTATCACCTCATCCACGGCATCTAACTCCTCTATCGCATTATACTGAAACTCCTGACAGCGAAGCAAAAATATCAAAAGCTCATATAGATGATTTTTTAAAAGCCTTTTTGAAAATTTATCTGGTATTTTATATTCATATTCCATCTTCTGCATTAAATTATCCACATATTCCCTTCGACTTGCCGGAATCGTCATATGTGGATTTTTAAAACACTTAAGAACCGTTTCCTTTCCAAATTCCTCATACAACGGCTTTACAAACTCATCCGTAAAATTAATTACAATTCTCTCATGTGCTTTATCTGCAAGATAGGTGCTGCGATGCAGCGCCCCCTTCTCTATCGCCACAATATCACCCTTATTCACAACATATATTGTATGATTAACAAAAATCCTTCTTTTCCCAGACAGAAGATAATAGATCTCATAAGAAGGATGCACATGCGCTTCCTTCATAGCAAAATAGGCATTTCGCTTCACCTGACTAATGAAAAACTGATGCTCTAATGTATCTGCGGCATCATTGACAGCCGCTGTACTAGGATGGGTTTTTTTTGCTTGATTCTCTTCCATACGGTTCCCCCTACTTTCTGTGGTATTGTCCCCCTCCTAAGAGTATATCATATAATTCCCTATCCAAAAAGCAAAAAAACAGTATTTTTCTGAAAATCTTATGAATTTCTGGTTGCATATCCATGTTTTTTCAAGTACAGTTATTCTGTAAACATACTATTATAAACCGATAAAATTATTGAAAGGATAAAGCCAAATGATCAAATCAAAATTTACCATATCCAAAAAAGACGAAAATTTCCGTGATTTCGCGCTAAATGGCAATCTCTGGCTATTGCTTTTGCAAGTGGGACTTCCACTCGCGCTCTATCAAAACCTCAATATGATTTTTAAAATTCTGGACTCCATGATGGCATCCCATATCAGCGCGGAGTCTGTGTCGGCTGTCGCCTATCTCTCCCAGATTAACCATATGATCTCAGCGATTGGCGGAGGACTTGCCATTGGAAGTAGTTTAAAGATCAGTCAGGCCTATGGCGCTGGGGATTATAAACTTGTCAAGCAGCGTGTCAGCACTTTATTTGGTATCTGCGGCATACTGGGAATCGCACTTATTTGCCTTATCCCATTTACTCCAGCAATTCTTAGAATTGCCAAAACACCGGAAAATCTAATTGCCATTGGAAGCCGCTATTTTGCCATTGAGCTTATGGGTATTGTAGTTGGATTTATCAACAATGTCTATATCGCCATCGAGCGCTCCCGCGGTAACTCGCAGAGAATATTGTACTTAAATATTTGTGTGATTGTTTTTAAACTAAGCCTTACCGCCTTTTTTGTATATGTTCTTCAGGCAGACATCACCATGATTGCCGTTGCCACCCTTCTTTCACAGGGTATCCTGCTTGTTGCGGGTATTTACCATATGACCAGAAAAGACAGCTATTTCTCTTTTTCCTTACGCAATATTTCCTTTCGGCGGGAAAGCATTGGACCTATGCTTCATATTTCTTTTCCAGTTATGGTGGAAAAAAGCGCCTTCTCTTTTGGCAAGGTAGTGGTAAATTCCATGAGCAGCGTGTATGGTTCTCTGACGGTAGGTGCCCTTGGCATTTCCAACAATATCAACGGTTTTACCACCAGTGCGCAGAACGGCTTTCAGGATGGATGTGCCGCCGTTATCAGCCAGAATCTTGGCGCTGGCAATAAAAAACGGGCTTTGGAGGCATTTAAACGCGTGCTGTGTATCAATGTCTTAATTGGCACGATTGGTTTGGTTCTCACTATGGCTCTCCTTCGTCCGATCAGTCTGTTGTTCGCCACATCTGGCGATGTGGTCAACACAGAATTTCAGGAGATGATTATTGCTATCAATCACTATGAATTAATCGGAGGATGTATTCCACTTGGCATTTTCTCCTCTTGCATGTCACTTTTATTTGGCTTCGGAAAGACAAAGCTTACGTTGCTTGTCAATTTATGCCGTGTTTTTGTATTTCGCATCCCAGTATTGTGGGCACTGCAGAATTTCACCACTCTCGGAAGTGAGAGTGTCGGTATCACCATGATGGTCAGCAATACTTCTGTTGCTATTATGGCACTTATTGTGGTATTTTTTGTAATTCGCAGTGAATGTAAGCGTAGCAAGATATGTTTTTTTGGCAAATGATACAAAAATGATGGAAAACTGATTCAAAATATCTGTAAGGAGGTGAGCAAAATGAACAAAATTCTAATTGCGGAGGATGAGGCTCCCATCGCTAATCTGCTGCGCACAGCGTTGGAGGGCTCTGGTTATGGCTGCCTGTGGGCGGAGGATGGAGAGCGGGCCGCCAGCTTACTGGAAGCAGAGCCTTTTGATCTGGTGCTTCTTGATATTATGCTGCCAAAGGCAAATGGCTATGAGGTGCTTGAATATTGTAAGTCTCTTGATGTCCCAGTAATTTTCCTAACCGCAAAGGGAAGGCTTGAAGAGCGGGTAAAGGGCCTGCGGCTTGGCGCAGAAGATTATATTACCAAGCCTTTTGAGCTGATGGAGCTTTTGGCTAGAGTGGAGACCGTGCTGCGCCGCTGTGGCAAGACAGGCAGACTTCTCACTCTCCCTCCCGATATTGAGGTAGATACGGCAAGCCATATCGTAAAACGCGCAGGACATCCCGTCTCCCTTACTACCAAGGAATATGATCTGCTGCTCTTATTTTTACAGAATAAAAATATTGCACTGTACCGTGACCGCATCTATGAGCGAGTATGGGGCGAGGAATATCTGGGCGACAGCCGCACCGTAGATCTGCATATTCAAAGGATGCGGAAAAAGCTTGGATTAGAAAACAGGCTGGTCGCAGTTTACAAGGTAGGCTACCGATTGGAGGTGTAAAAGCTTGAAGCTGTTTTGGAAGTTATTTTGCAGTATGGTACTTCTGACAGTGTTCGCCAGCTCTATCGGCGGATATGTGCTGATCGATTCTCAATTCCGCACCTCGCTAGAAAGAGAGGTCGCTGCTGTCTACGAAGAAAACGATCTGCTGCGCTACACGTTGACTCGCGAGATGCATATGGAGCCTATCAGCAGCCAGGAAGAGCTTGCCCTGATAGCAGACAATATC
>CAMUFS010000314.1 GCA_947088195.1 uncultured Clostridia bacterium | reverse complement strand
TGGAAGATGTAGTATGCGGACAGGAGGCTTTGGATGCTATTGGTTATCATATAGATGTTTCGCCTAAATGGATACCAGTAATTTTGGAATATCGGAATCAGACATTGCTTTCTCTTTTTTTGCTATTGCTGTTTTTGTTTGGGACCATATGTTTGTTTTTATTTTGGTATCTTTATAGACAGAGAAAGGTGGTCTGTGAGGCGGAACTATCCATACAGAAATTTTTAGATGGTGATACCATGTGCCGCATAGAAAGTGAACAGACAGGTGATTGGTATAGTCTTTTTCATGAGATCAATGAGCTTTCTTCTATTCTTACTGCTCATGCTGAAAAAGAGAAAGCTACCAAGGAGTTTTTACAGAATATTATTTCTGATGTATCGCATCAGATAAAGACACCATTAGCTGCATTGAAAATGTATTGTGAAATTATGGATAGTAAACATACAGATCCAGAAGTTATCTGTAGTTTTTCTCAAAAGTCTTTGAGAGAGATCAAGCGCATGGAGGATGTGGTTTATACATTATTAAAGTTAGCTCGATTGGATGCAGGGATTATTCATATGGAAAAATCGTGGGAGAATGTTTCTGTTCTTGTGCAGGATGTGTTGGAGCGTTTTGAGGTGTGGGCACAGCGTGAGAGGAAAACGATAACTGTTTCTGGGAAAGAGGATGTTTTATTGTATTGTGATGCTCTTTGGTTTTCTGAAGCCATTGGAAATATTGTAAAGAATGCATTGGAGCATACTGAGCCGGGCGGACATATCTCTATACAATGGACGCAAACGCCATTTATGATACAAATGATAATGAAGGATAATGGGAAAGGCATCCATCCCGAAGATTTGTATTATATATTTAAGCGGTTCTACCGCAGCCGATTTTCACAAAATGTTCATGGCGTTGGTTTAGGGCTTCCGCTTGCGAAAGCAATTATAGAAGCACATAATGGGACAATCTCTGTAACAAGCAGATTGGGAGTGGGAACTACATTTGCCTTAAATTTTTTTAATCTTACAAATAAGTAAGATGATATTCATCCGATTGTAAGATGGAGAAGGTAGTATGAGCTTGAAAGGCAGGTAGTGATTATGAATATTCTTGAAGTAAAAGACTTGTGCAAAATGTATGGTACAGGTGAAGCGGAGGTTCGCGCGTTAGACCATGTTTCTTTTTCTGTCAGAAAGGGGGAGTTTATTGCCATTGTTGGGGAGTCCGGCTCTGGCAAAAGCACTTTGTTGAATGTGGTGGGTGCATTGGACAATCCAAGTTCCGGCAAGGTATGGGTGGATGGAAAAGATATATTTGCCATGCCAGAAAAGAAGCTGACTATATTTAGACGGCGGCATATTGGATTTATTTTCCAATCGTTTCATTTAATACCAGAGTTAAATGTGGAACAGAACATTACATTTCCCTTATTGTTGGATTATAAAA
Organism: uncultured Clostridia bacterium; assembly: GCA_947088195.1. Taxonomy (GTDB): domain Bacteria; phylum Bacillota; class Clostridia; order Lachnospirales; family Lachnospiraceae; genus RGIG8607. The sequence goes on along the minus strand of CAMUFS010000314.1, from coordinate 2,182 downwards.
AAGCAGACCATAAGTTTGTGGATGAACTTTTGCATATACTTGGTTTGATGGAACGTAAGAAGCATTTGCCCAGTCAGCTCTCAGGCGGCCAGCAGCAGAGGGTGGCAATCGGACGGGCATTGGTTTCACGTCCTGCCATTATCATGGCAGATGAACCGACGGGAAATCTTGACAGCAAAAATAGTCAGGAGGTACTGGCACTTTTGCAATCCATGTCAAGAAAGTATCAACAAACTATTTTGATGATTACTCACAATGAAAATCATGCAGGAGCCGCCGATCGTGTTTTTCGTATGGCAGATGGCAGATTACAAGAGCTGGGGGTGTAATCACAATGAAAACTTATCTTGATCTGGTTCCCCAATATGAAAAAGTGCATCGAAAAAAGAATAAAATCTCTGTTTTGTGCATTATTTTTTCCGTGCTTCTTGTCACAGCTATTTTTAGTATGGCGGATATGGCAATTCGGGCGCAGAAGAATTATTTTATCAAAACAAATGGCAATTATCATATTAGTTTGACGGAAATTGACGAACAGACTGTTAAAGTGATGGCAGCAAGGTTAGATGTTGCAGCTTGCGGCTGGACTTATCAAGGCTGCACAGGAATGATTGGGACTAAAATAGTAAGCTTTGCAGGGGCAGGTGAAACAGCATTTTGGGAGCTTTCAGAGATGAATATGAAAAGTGGAGCATATCCCATGCAAGACAATGAAGCTTTATTAAATGAAACAGCCTTAAGCAGCTTGGGTATTTCTGTAGGTGATACCATAACCGTTATGATTCCTAATGGTTCTTATAAGGATTACTGTATTACTGGTATTCTCGAAGATATGGGTAGTCTGCTCAAAGCGGATGTGTATGGTATGGTTTTGAGCGAGGATGGTTTTTTGGGTATTGCAGATGAAAATGCCAAGGATGGAACAACTTTTCGCGTTCAGTTTAAGAATGATGTGAATATTCAAAAAGCAGTTGCAGAAATAAAAGCAGCATATGGACTTACTGACAGACAGGTGTCTGAAAATACTGCCTTGCTTGGTTTGCTGGGACAAAGTAAAAATAGTACAATGCAATCCCTTTACATTGTGGCAGCTTTCTTGTTTTTTCTGGTGTTAATTGCTGGAACTGTGATGATTGCAGCTAGCTTTAACACAAATGTTTTGGAGCGCGTTCAATTTTATGGTATTCTCCGCTGTCTGGGAGCGTCCAGAAAACAGGTGAGGCATTTTGTTATTTTGCAAGGCTTGCGGCAAAGTATGAGAGGAGTTCCGGTTGGATTGAGTGCTGGACAGATAATGACATGGTGTGCCTGTCTTTTGTTGAAATCGGTAAGTGGGGAGCGTTTTTCTGAAATCCCATTGTTTCAGTTCAGTATGATTGGTTTGATTGCTGGCGCTGCTGTTGGATTTTTGATTGTATTGCTCGCTTCTCTTTCCCCAGCAAAAAAGGCTTCAAGGGTCTCACCAGTAGCAGCGATCAGCGGGAACACGCAGCTTGTGCAAAATAAAAGAGCTATGAGTACGAAATACTTTCGTGTGGAAACCAGCATGGGAATTTTTCATGCATTGTCTGGCACAAAAAATGTAATTCTAATGACTTGCTCTTTTGCAATTAGCATTATGATGTTTTTATCTTTTCAAGTGATGGTTGTTTTTCTAAATCAGGGGATGCCGGCATTGGCTTCCTCGGCTGCTGATATAGCAGCCACAATGGGTGATACCATGTTAGATCCATCCATTGTAGAGCAAATTTGTGGGTTAGATGGCGTAGATAAAGTGTTTGGCAGAATGGAAAAGATCGATCTTCCCATTTCTTATGAAGGCAAAGAGGGTACTATCACAGTAATTTCCTATGATGATAATCAATTCCATTGGGCAGAAGAGGAATTAAACGAGGGAAAGGTTAGTCCCGCTCAAAAAGGCTCAAATAATGTTTTAGTTGCTTATTATGAGGGAGTGGATTGGAATGTGGATGATACTGTTGTCCTTCACACAGATTCTGGGGATAAAAAGGTGACAGTGGCGGGAATATTAACCTCTGCCAGTGCCGTCAATCATGCGGGCAGCTATGGTTATATGATTTGTTCGGAAGATATGTTTAAAGAAATAGTTGGGGAATTTGGTTATGTTACGATTGAGGTACAATTATCTCATTCAGGTAATGAAGCAACGGTTTCGGCAATT
>CAMUFS010000313.1 GCA_947088195.1 uncultured Clostridia bacterium | reverse complement strand
ATCTGCATATCAAATGATTGTAAAAAATCTATAATACGATTCACTTGTTTGTCTTTTTGAGAATATTTGATGGTTACTTCTATTTCGTTACAGGATAAATCCTGTTCTGTCTGTATTTTCATTTTATCACCCCTTTAAAAGTTATAGCATAGTATTTCGCCAAAAGAAATATTCTTATATCTAAACTACATTTTCTCCTTACCAAGATACAAATATTGTTAGATTTTTCGTATGTCACATTATATAGTCAAATGAATAAAGGTGGCACTCATGATCAGAGCAACCTCTTGGTCTTATATTAGAAATATTACGCTGAGATTACAGCCCGCGAGGGCGGCAGATAGAGATGAATTTTTCTGGAAAATAAAGTAATACCGCTGCTCTGTTAAGAGCAGCGGTATGGTATTCATTGCTTTAAAAAATTTGTTGGCGTAATTGCTGGAATGACAGAACCGATAAAATCCTTTGTGTTGTGTGTCAGAATATAACTTACACCATTTCGCTCGGCCACAGCGTCTACTACGGCATCCTCAAAATCTGGCATAGACCGCATGATGGCGGTGTGTATATCCATTCCTTGTACATCGACAAATGTGACGAGTTGTGCTAATTGTTCAATTCGTTCTTTGGCCTGTTCGGCGGATTTGAGAAATTTACGCAGCATATAAAAAATATCAGTAGCTGCAGAGGCGGAAATCAGACATTCTGTATCTGCTTCAATCGCTTTGTGCAGAGCTTGATAAGAGTCGGCAAAAAATGGTTCCCGTTTCTGGAGAATATCCAGAATTACATTTGTGTCAATTAATATTCTCATTGTCTGGTCAGTCGTTCCTCCCTGATACCATCTGTATCCATGTTTTCCTGCTGAGGAATGATTCCTACAAGATCATCCAGTATAGATAGCTTGTTGATGGATGGACTGGTTAGCCGGGCAATATTTTTGCCATTTTTGGTGATAAATATATCCTGCATTGTAGCTAATTCCAGATATTTGCCGAGATTGGTCTTAAATTCAGTTGCGGTAACAATCATGGGAAATACCTCCTTTTTATTACATGGTAATATGAATATTGTTTATTTTATTATACGAAAATCGCACGAAAAAATCAATAAAATCGAATAAAATATTTTGAGCGGTTTTAGATGGACGATTTTAGATGAGAAGGGTAAGAAAGAATTGAAATTAAACAGAGATAACACAAGATGAAAATACAAACAAAAGTTTGTAAAGAAAAAATACTTGACAGCATGGAAATCTTGTTGTATGATACAAAAGTGCTTATCACAAGGAGGACGACTATGGCATTTGAGAGCCTATCTGAGAAGTTGCAGAATGTGTTTAAAAATTTAAGAGGAAAAGGACGTCTGACTGAGGCAGATGTTAAGGCTGCACTCAAAGAAGTGAAGATGGCTCTTTTGGAGGCAGATGTCAGCTTTAAGGTGGTCAGGCAGTTTATTAATTCCGTTACGGAGCGTGCGGTGGGGCAGGATGTGTTGGAGAGCCTGACGCCGGGACAGATGGTTATAAAGATTGTGAATGAAGAGATGGTGAAGTTGATGGGCTCTGAGACAACGGAGCTTAAGCTTTTGCCGGGAAATGAGATCACAATTATTATGATGGCTGGGCTTCAGGGAGCTGGAAAGACGACCGCCACAGCAAAGATTGCTGGAAAGCTGAAGCAGAAGGGCAGAAAGCCGCTTTTAGTCGCCTGTGATATTTATCGTCCAGCGGCGATTGAGCAGCTTCAGATTAATGGGGAGAGACAGGGAGTTCCCGTCTTTTCTATGGGTGATAAGAATAAACCGGTCAATATTGCAAAAGCAGCGATAGAGCATGCTGGAAAAAATGGCATGAATGTTGTGATTTTGGATACGGCGGGACGGCTTCATATTGATGAGGATATGATGGCGGAGCTTCAGGAGATTAAGGATTCTGTTCCTGTATCTCAGACACTTTTGGTTGTGGATGCCATGACTGGACAGGATGCTGTGAATGTGGCTACTATGTTTCAGGAGAAAATTGGCATTGATGGGGTTGTTCTCACAAAGATGGACAGCGATACCAGAGGTGGTGCGGCACTTTCCATCAAAGCTGTCACAGATAAGCCAATTCTCTATATTGGCACAGGGGAGAAGCTCTCTGATTTGGAGCAGTTTTATCCTGATCGCATGGCATCTAGAATCCTTGGCATGGGAGATGTGCTGACCTTGATCGAAAAGGCGGAGCAGGCGCTTGATATAGACAAGGCACAGGAGATGGAAAAGAAGCTTAAAAAAGCGCAGTTTGGCTTTGATGATTATCTGGAGAGCATGAACCAGATGAAGAAGATGGGCGGCTTTAAGGATCTTCTTGGCATGATTCCCGGTGTGGGAAATCAGCTTAAGGATGTTGATATTGATGAAAAGCAGATGGCGCGGGTGGAGGCTATTATTTTATCTATGACGCCAGAGGAAAGAAGCAATCCTGACGTTTTGTCTCCTTCCAGAAAGAAAAGGATCGCAAACGGTGCAGGCGTGGACATCGCTGAGGTAAACAGGCTTGTCAAGCAGTTTGAGCAGAGCCGTAAGATGATGAAGCAGATGTCTGGCATGATGGGTGGAAAAGGAAAGCATGGCAGGTTCAAGCTTCCATTTTGACATATGAGTATGACACAAGAATACTCAGAAAAACTATTGTAAAAAATTAGGAAAGGAAAAGCTGTAAGCTGCATATATGCTTAACAGCAGGTAAATTAAGATGGCAGTAAAGATGAGATTAAAGAGAATGGGACAGAAGAAGGCTCCTTTTTATAGAATCGTTGTTGCAGATTCTAGAAGTCCAAGAGATGGCAGATTTATCGAGGAGATCGGTTATTATGATCCGACAAAGGACCCAGCTGTAATTAAGGTCAATGAAGAGTTGGCAAAGAAGTGGTTGTCAAATGGTGCACAGCCTACAGATACTGTTGGTAAGCTTTTAAAAATTGCCGGAGTTGAGAAATAAGCTTTCCTGTTGGAGGTGAATACCGTGAAGGAATTGGTGGAAGTAATTGCTAAGGCACTGGTTGATTTTCCTGATGAGGTTGTAGTAACCGAGACAGAAAACGAGAAGGCTATCGTGATAGAGCTGAAAGTGGCGTCCTCCGATACCGGCAAGGTAATAGGAAAGAATGGAAGGATTGCAAAGTCCATCCGTTCTGTTGTCAAGGCGGCAGCTACTAAGGATGATAAAAAAGTAATCGTGGAAATCCAGTAGGAAGCCAAGGCGAAGTAGAATCCCGTTGAACACAATGTTTGACGGGTTTTTTGTGCACATGGGCACCCAAAGGAATATTGTCAGCGAAGCTGACGGGCGCCCAGCGCGCGAGTAGGTGAGAAAAGCATCCCCTACTCGATTACACAGGTGAAGGGGTAGGGTGCAGTAAGCTTACAATTCTATTGGATAAAGGCTATGGAAAGGCATAGGTATAAAATGGAAGATTTTTTTCGTGTGGGTGTGATTAGCTCTATGCATGGTGTGCATGGAGAGGTCAAGGTATTTCCCACAACGGATGATGTGAAGCGTTTTAAAAAGCTGAAAGAGGTATTGCTGGATACGGGAAAAGAGCGGATTCCCCTTGCAATAGAAGGAGTTAAATTCTTTAAGCAGTTTGCAATAATA
>CAMUFS010000312.1 GCA_947088195.1 uncultured Clostridia bacterium | reverse complement strand
GTCATGGAGTGAAAAAGCTTGGCTCAGAGAGACTTTTATTTGGCACAGATTTCCCTATCACCAATCCGGGCATGTATGTGCAGGCAGTGCTTTATGAGCATATTTCGGACAGGGATAGAGAGAATATTTTTAGCAAAAATGCAAGAAGATTATTAAAGCTGCCAGAGAATGAAAAGATAGAGTAGGGTATCTTCCATGTTATATATGACAAGTCTTGAAAAAACAGAACAATCCAGACATCTTGTGGAGCATGAGGCAGGACAGTACCTTTTAAGGTATGCCATAAAGGAAGAATATGGTATCCAAGTCCTTCCAGCGATCGAGAAGGGGACATATGGAAAGCCGTATTTTCCAAGTGCAAGCAACATACATTTTAATATCAGCCATGCAGGATATATGGTGGTGTGTGCTGTGGCACAGGCAGAGGTGGGGGTGGATATTGAGGCGGTGCGCAAGATTAGGGAAGGGATGGTGGAACGTGTTCTAACAAAAACGGAGAGAGGCTGGCTGGAGAAGAGAGAGGATAAAGAGAGTTCCTTTATTCGCCTGTGGAACTTAAAGGAAAGCTATGTAAAGATGACTGGCGAGGGGCTTTCAAAGGATTTTAGAGAGATAGAGTTTTTTCTGCCGGACGAAGACTTTGATGAAATTTTATGCAATCAGAAAGGATACAGTTTTTTTCAGAAGGAAGTGAAGAAGCATATGTATCTGGCTTTGTGTATAAAGCAGGCAAGAGTTCCTGAGGAAATGAAAAAAATGCACATACTTTTTTAAAAGAAAGAACACAGATTATACACAAATGTTTTCTATACTTGGTACATAGCAAAAAGAAAGGAGCTTAAAAACATGTACGGAGAGAATGAAAACAATCAAGATCTTAATCAGACATCAGAAAGCGGCAGCTATGAGTCAAATGAGCATATAGAACCCACAGAGCAGGAAGAAACGCAGGTAGAGAAGGAGAGCACAGAGATTTCGCGGCCATTTGTGGAATCCACTTACCGCAATATCTATTATAAGGATGAAGCCGATTTAGGTTCAGAGGCAGGGCAGTCCTATATAAATGGAGCTACCTATGAGGAGCCTGAAAAGAAGAAAAAGAGTGGCAACGGGAAAAAAGCAGCAAAGTTTATAGCAAAGGCAGCCGTCTTTGGCCTTATTGCCGGTGCCGCTTTCTTTGGCATCAATGTAGCGGGAAAATATATCTATCCATCCTCGGAGCCTGAGAAGAAGACAGTACAGCTTGCAGTGACAACAACAAACAGCGGCGGAAAGGCTTCTGGTGCCACGGCTGTTTTGGATGTCTCTGATGTGGTGGAGGAGGTAATGCCTTCCGTTGTGTCAGTGGTAAGTCGCTTGAGCAATGAGATTACCTATGGTCCATTTTCTCTTGGAAAACAGGAATATGACAGCAGCGGTTCTGGCATTATTGTGGGACAGAGCGACACAGAGCTTCTGATAGCAACAAATAACCATGTTATCGAGGATGCACAGACAATCACAGTTACTTTTACAGATAAGACGCCAGAAGATTTGTCTGACGATGTTTCTGTGCAAGCATTGCTGAAGGGAAGCAGAAGTGAAAATGATCTCGCTGTAATTGCAGTTCCTCTGGAGAATATTCCAGACGAGGTGCTAAGTTATATTAAGATAGCGACTCTTGGTGACTCTGATAATCTGCGGATCGGTGAGGGAACCATAGCGATAGGAAATGCATTAGGGTATGGTCAGGCGGTGACAACTGGCTGTGTAAGCGCTGTTAATCGTCAAGTGAAGGTGAAGAATCTTAATCTTAATATGATTCAGACTGACGCCGCCATCAATGAGGGCAACAGCGGTGGTGCATTGTTGAATCTAAAAGGTGAAGTGATTGGCATTAATTCGGCAAAATATTCTTCTACTGGTGTCGAGGGTATGGGATATGCCATTCCGATTTCATCTGTGATAGACATTATCAATGAGCTGATGAACCGTGCGACACGCACAATCGTGGACGAAAGCGAGAGGGGCATACTTGGTGTTAAGGGTCTTGAGATCAGTGCGGAATATGAGGCTGCCTACGGTACACCAGCAGGATTTAGCGTGCAGGAAGTGATCGAAGGTGGAGCGGCAGAAAAGGCAGGTATAAAAAAATATGATATTATCGTGCGCATGGATGGACAGACGATAAAATCTTATGAGGATTTAAGGGAATTATTGCAGTATTACAAAGCTGGAGAGACGGTGAAGGTAGTAGTAAAATATATAGAAAATCATGAATATGTGGAGCGAGAAGTAGAGCTGACGCTTCAAAAAGCAGAATAAAATGGATAAGAATACATGGCAGATGGATATTCCTGTGGGGTATCCATCTGTTGTTATTGTTTTAAATTTGTTTTCTTGTATTTTGTTTAGAAAATATTTACTTGTAACCTATTACGCCGTGCATTATAATAAAGGATAGAGCAAAGGGGAAACCGTCTGCCTAGAATGGAGAATAAGATGTCAAATAATGAAAAAGAAATAAAAGAAACGGTTCAGAATAGCGAAAGTAAAAATAAGGATAATAAAGATAACAACGAATATGAAAAGATTTGTTATATGTGCAGGCGCCCAGAGAGCAAGGCGGGCAGAATGATAGAGATGCCGGGCAATATATGTATCTGTGCAGACTGTATGCAAAAAACGTTTGATTCCATACAGGGAAGCACAGGGATGCAATACAGTGATCTGATGAAGCTTTCTAATATGAATTTTATTAATCTTTCTGAGCTTCAAGGGGAGATCCCAAAGCGACAGAAGGTGAAGAAGAAAAAGGAGAAGGAGGAAAAGCCGGCTCCGGTATTTAATATTAAGGATATTCCAGCTCCGCATAAAATTAAGGCAAAGCTGGATGATTATATTGTTGGGCAGGAACATGCAAAGAAAGTGGTTTCTGTGGCAGTGTACAATCACTATAAGAGAATTGCAAATGCAAAGCCAAACGATGAGGTGGAGATTGAGAAATCAAATATGCTTATGATAGGGCCGACTGGAAGCGGAAAGACGTATCTAGTAAAGACACTTGCAAGACTTTTAGATGTTCCGCTTGCGATCACGGACGCGACCTCTTTGACGGAGGCAGGATATATCGGTGATGATATTGAGAGTGTAGTATCAAAGCTTTTGGCGGCGGCAGACAATGATGTCGAGAAGGCGGAAAAGGGAATTATATTTATTGATGAGATTGATAAGATAGCAAAAAAGAAAAATGCACACAATCGTGATGTCAGTGGAGAGTCTGTGCAGCAGGGCATGCTAAAGCTGTTGGAGGGTGCAGATATTGAGGTGCCTGTGGGCGCAAATAGTAAAAATGCGATGGTGCCTTTGGTGACAGTGAATACAGGAAATATTTTATTTATCTGTGGAGGAGCATTTCCAGATCTGACGGATTTAATTAAGGAGCGGCTGACAAAGACATCCACAATGGGTTTTCAGGGGGAGCTTAAGGACAGGTTTGATAAGGAGAAGAATCTGATTCATAAGGTGACGACGGAGGATTTGAGAAATTTTGGGATGATACCAGAGTTTTTGGGACGTCTTCCCATTGTATATACATTGGATGAGCTGGATAAGCAGATGCTTGTCCGAGTTCTTAAGGAGCCAAAAAATGCAATATTAAAA
>CAMUFS010000311.1 GCA_947088195.1 uncultured Clostridia bacterium | reverse complement strand
CTTAGTGTCTGCTACGTTTTTCACTAAGCGGAAGCGCGGTGACGGAGGATATATAGGGCTTGCCTTCGCGGACCTTTCTCAAACATAATTACCATTAAAAAAGTCCCCTGCTTTTTAAACAGAGGACTTTTAATTTATTTCGTAGTAGGCTCAATAATCGTTTCTGTTGTTTCTAATGTTTCTGTTGTTTCTGCTTCAGCAGTTGCTTCTATCCATGCGCCATTGGCATTGAATTGATAATCAACTCCATCGATATTTTTGATTTGGTTAGCGATCATAGTACCATCTGCCTCGAAGTAATACCATACATCTTCGATCTGTCTCCAGCCAGTAGTTTTAGCTCCGCTTTCTGTATCCAGATAGTACCAGAGATTACCAAGGGAGAGCCATCCAGTCTGCATTCTTCCATCTGAATCCATATAGCAATTCTCAACCCATCCAGTCTGCATCTTGCCTTCTGCGTCGAGATAATACCAATGTTTGATCTTGGTCTGTGTATCTTCAAGCTGAAGCCATCCAGTCTGTCTGTAACCGTTTTCATCAAAGTAATACCAGTTATTATCTACCATAGCCCATCCAGTGGCCATCTTTCCGGTAGTATCGAAGTAGAAGGTGGTGGTGCCAAAGCTTACAAAGCCTTTTTGTATTATGCCAGCTCCATCCGCATAGTACCAGCTATTGTCAATCTCATTCCATCCAGTAGCCAATATACCTTTGTCATCAAAGTAGTATGTATCTTTGCCAAGTGTTGTAAAGCCTTGTGCCATCTGTCCATTGTCATGGAAATAATAAGGATTGTCATTAATGCGGTTCCAGCCTGTGAGCATAATGCCATTTGGTGCCATATAATAGGTGGATTGATCGACATCCACAAAGCCAGTCTGCATAATTCCATTATGGCCCATATAGTACCATGCATCGTTGAGAAGCAGCCAATTTTTCGCCATGGAGCCATCTTTTTCATCCAGATAGTAGAAATTACCTTCGTCCTGATACCATCCGGTTAGCATGGAACCAGAAGGATTAAAATAATAGAGCTCTTCGTTGATCTCTGTCCATCCAGTCTGCATGACACCAGCACCGTTGAAAAAGTATCGATCGTTTTGAACATCGCCCCATCCAGTCTGCATGGCACCGCTGGAGGTGAGATAATACCAGTTGTTGTTGTCAAGCAGCCATCCGGTCTGCATTGCGCCTTTGTTATCCAGATAATAGTAGGTTTCTCCGTCTTTTATCCAGCCATTCTGTTTTCTGTAATCAAGGAAATAGAACCATTTACCAGCTCTTGTTGCCCATCCATTTTGTACAAAGGTGGAGCTGTAGTCTTTGTATTGGAAATCGACATCTACATTTCCATTAATGCCATTGATTCTTCCTGAGCTGCTCGCCTGCCAGATGGAAGGATTCGGATATTCACATTCTGTATAGTATTGTGCCACCCATTTATCAATGTGATTGATCATAGATGTATCAATGCGCTGGTTGTACCATGATTTGCTGGAATATACAATGGGATGATATCCATTTTCCTCAATTACGCTGCAAAAAGCATTGATAATCTCCGAGAGCTGCTGAGGAGAGAGGGATTTATGTACATTGTCCTCAATATCATAGGCAATAGGAAAGGAAACTTGATAGTTTTGAATGTTGGAGAGAACAAATTCTGCCTCTGCCCGTGCTTCCTCCGGTGTGGTGGCATAGGAATATAGATAAATGCCCGTCTTGATGCCATTGGCATTGGCGGCTTTCATATTCTCATGGTATCTGGCATCCACGCCGTATTTTACACTTCCCACACGAATAATGGCAAAAGCTACGTCATCCTGTGCGACGGCACCCCAATTAATTTCATTTTGGTAGCGGGATACATCAATACCGCGGGCAAGTACACCTTCCATGCGCTCACCATCAGAATTGACATAGTATCCATCTACCTTTTTCCAACCAGAGACAACAGTATTATTTGTGTCAAAGTAATAATACTTGTTGTTGACAAGCTGCCAGCCAGTGGGAGCAGTCATCATACCGTTTGAATCGAAAGTATAAGCTTTGCCATCAGGAAGAGTGACTGTGCCAATGGTCATAGCTCCATCTGAATTAAAATAATACAGATGATTGTCAATGGTTAGAAGTCCTGTCTGCATCGCGCCGTAATTAGGCCCAAAATAGTACATTATGCCATTGATCTGTGTCCATCCTTTGCACATCTCCCCGTTGGAATCATAATAGTAATAATTACCGTTCGTATTCACCCATCCGGTCTGTGCATAGGCAGGCATGGAGGACATCACTAACAGAGTGCCAGTGATTGCTGCGACATGTAATAGTTTTTTCATAAAACACTCCTTTGTATATTTTGTTCTTTCAGTATACATGATTTTTCGGTGTTATAATAGGTGAAATTCATGGAAGAATATTTACAATTTTCTTAATCTCTGTCACTTTTTTGTAGTAATCTTTTGCATAACGGTACATTTTAATTCCATAATCGCCAAATTCCTCACCTAGAGAGCTTTTATATTCCGTCCAGAGTGCCCACAGAAATCCCCCTAGTGATACATAGGAATAGATACGAAGAAGCTCTTCCTTTTTGGCAGGGCGATCAAAATAGGATTCAATCAATATTGTGAGTTGTTCTTCATTATAATAAGAATAGATGGCAAACATTGCTATATCGGTCAGACAATCACACATGCCAGCATACTCCCAGTCAATCAGTTTGATGGTGTGATCGGGGAGAATAAGAAAATTGCTCTGTACACTATCTAGGTGGGACAGGGTTTTGGGAGGATTTATTTGATCTATCAGATCTAACAGTTCATTTATCTTTATACGTACCTCAGCGTAATCCTCAAATCGAATGCAGTATGGATGTTGACATAGATTTTCGTAAAAATCAATGCGCTCTCTCAAGGAAAATTCATGTGGCACGGTCAAATGGCTCTGATGAAATTTTTTTAGTACCTTCATGCAGGCTTTGACATCAGACCAGTCGGAGGCGTTGCAATTTCTTGAGTTTTCATAAAAACGCGAGATTTTATAGCCTGTTTTTCCGTCAAAATAGAAGATCTCGTCGGAAAGGGATAGAGGGGCTATGGTGTCATACACAACCTTTTCCTGCTTACGGTTGATCAACAGATCACTTCCGGGTCCCGGAATACGAAAGATATAGGATGCTTTTCCAATGGAAAATAAAAACGATTTATTAGTCATACCAGCTTTTAAGCATTTAATATTGATAATTTCGCTCTCAGGCACAGAAAAAATGCAGGCAATCTGTTCTAGGGCTTCGTTGTCAGAATGATTCTGGTAGCGAGTGTCAAACAGCCGCAGCTCTTCCAGATTTTCGAATTCATAGACAATGCTGTCCGGCTGTGGGTATATATAGATAGGGAGTGTTTTTAAGTTTTTGATAAGAACATGCTCCCAGTAATCATTTTCTGTTCCCGGACTCTGATAATAGCTTTCAAGAAGCGGGATAAAGCGCTCAGAGAAGGCGCGATCAAAATAGACTGGACCATACATAGCATAAGAGTCAGCGCCTCCTATTGTGACATCTGTGATTCTACCTTTTTTGTCTGTGGTAAGGCACCATTCTGAGGTATTTCCTTTCATATAGACACCACTGTACCAGGCACAAGGCTCATAGGTGTGA
>CAMUFS010000310.1 GCA_947088195.1 uncultured Clostridia bacterium | reverse complement strand
GCGCTTAGCGAGGTATCTCACGAGCTTAGCGTCCGCTACGTTTTGAACTAAGCGGAAGCGGGGTGACAGAGGACTATAGCCAATTCTCTGGGCGGACCTTTCTCAAAAATATTTTGCATAAAGTATAATTATTTCAAAATGCTATAAAAGCTCTTAAAATAATATATTAACTATTGACAAAATATAGAAATAGATTAGAATTGAATTAGAATAATTCCAATTCTAGTTTTAAAAGGAGCAGTATGACAAAAAATGCAGAATATATTTTGGAGATTATTAACCATTCGAACCAGCATTTAACGGCAGAGCAGATTTTTATGTCTTTAAAAGAGAGAAATAAAACAGTATCGTTTGCTACTGTCTACAATAACCTAGCGTATTTGTATCAACAAGGGTTAATTAGAAAATTATCTGTTGAGGGTTATCCAGATCGTTATGATAATAGTAAGCGGCATGAACATTTGATATGCAAAAGATGTGGAAGGTTATCCGATATTCTGTTAGAGGATCTGACGGAATATTTTCAAAAACAGATTGATAATCCAATATTTTCATATGATTTGAAGATATATTATATATGTAATGAATGTCGAGAAAAGGAAACTAAAATATAAGACAGAAAGGACAGATCATTATGGCGTTAAGACGAAAAGCTTCAAATTCTGCGATGGAGTCTCTTTCAAGACTTATTGATATGGAATATAGGCCAGAAAACGAGAAATTAAATGCAGTGCATAAACGTTTATTAAAAGGTAGGAAGAAATTTGAGCAGGCTGTTGTAAAGATTATGGATGCAGGAATACATATGAGTGCAATGGACTTGACTTTGGAGGCGAATGCAGAGGTTGTGAAGGACATCAACACCTCTATTACTACTGCTGTAAATGTTATTGGTAACTCAACAAAATCAACGGCCCATATTGCTTCTGAGGTATCAAAAGCACATGAAAATTTGACGACAACCATTATTGAACTTTCTGATGATTCCAGCAAAATGATGATGGATATTCGTGATTGTGAGAGAGATCTTACCTCTATTAAGGAATTGTCTACTTCTGCGATCTCTGCCGCAAGTACAATGAAAACGGATATTACAGATCTGTTTGAAGTGATTCAGCATATGAATGAGGTAATTGGGGCAATTAATAATATATCAAATCGGACCAATCTTTTGGCTCTTAATGCTTCTATAGAAGCAGCTCACGCTGGGGAGGCGGGCAAAGGATTTGCCATTGTGGCAGATGAGATTCGCAGTTTGGCAGATAGAACAAAATCTCTGACAGAAAAAATGAAAGCTTTTATTTCCAATATACAAGATGCCTCTCAAAAAAGCTCTAACAGTGTAGATTCTACTGTGGATGAGCTAAACAAGATGAATGAAAATCTGCAGGATGTGTGGCGCATAACCAAAAATAATCGTACTGGGATGGATCACATTGCAGATTCTGTAGCTTCTTTGGCTGCGGTCAGCCAAGAGATCAGCAGTTCCATGAATGAATTGGATCAGCAGATGCAATGTGCGGATAAGGAATGTCAAAGTCTTAGAGAGAATACAGATATGCTTTCTGTCTCTACACATGCGATTACAGAGCTTGTGGAGCCATCCAGAAAAGTGGAAGAGGATTTGCAGGAATCTGTGAAAATAATTGGCACTATGACACAGGATGCATTTTATATGCTTGATAATCAGATTATTCTTGACTGTATAAAAAGTGCGATAAAAACACATAAAATTTGGTTACAGACCTTACAGGAAATGTGCCAGACTAAGAAAATAAAAGCGCTGCAGCTTGATTGTACGAAATGTGGATTAGGGCGTTTTTATTATAATTTTACGCCCGTCAATCAAAAAGTCAGAGAGATCTGGGATAAACTAGATAAGAAACATAGGGAATTTCATTCTTATGGCGCAGAGGTGATTTCTGCTGTTAAATTAAATAATACAGAGAATCTGGATCAGATTTATCAAAAGGCAGAGATATGTTCCAATGAATTGCTATCGTATTTTAAATCGTTAATACAGATTATTGAGACCTTGACAAGAGAACATATCCGCATTTTTGAGTAGTGATATGTAGTTTCATAATGAAATATAAGTAAATAACAGGAGGAATGGAAAACAATGGGCAAATCAAATAATAAGTATTCTGGCACACAGACAGAAAAGAATCTTGAGGCAGCATTTGCAGGGGAATCACAGGCAAGAAATAAGTATACATATTTCGCTTCTGCCGCGAAAAAGGAAGGATATGAGCAGATTGCAGCTTTGTTTTTAAAAACGGCTGACAATGAGAAGGAGCACGCAAAATTATGGCTGAAGGAATTAAAGGGTATTGGAAATACAGCAGAGAATCTTGAGGCGGCGGCAAACGGCGAAAATTTTGAGTGGACGGATATGTATGAGGAATTTGCAAAGACGGCTGAGGAGGAAGGGTTCTTGGAGCTCGCTGCAAAGTTTCGCATGGTGGGTGCTATTGAGAAGCACCATGAGGAGCGTTATCGTGCCCTTTTAAAGAATGTTGAGGCGATGGCGGTTTTCGAAAAGAGTGAGGTGAAGGTTTGGGAGTGCCGCAACTGCGGACATATTATAGTGGGAACAAAGGCTCCTGAAGCATGTCCTGTATGTAATCATCCACAAAGTTATTTTGAGATAAATGAGAAAAATTATTAAGGTAGTTTTCACAATATAAAGCTCAACGAAGATAGGCATATTGTATGTTAGAAAAACAGTATGCTTATTTTTTGTGCAAAGATTTGTGCATTTATCATTTTATGATACAATAAGATAGAGTAAAAATTATAATAATTAGAGTAAATTATTAACATTTACATAGTTTTTGCTTGAAGTATTATTGTTCGCTGTGTATACTATAGTTAAGTTTCCTAAAGGTGTGGAGTCGCTTGCTTTTTTGACAATACATTGTAGAAATGAGCGTAAAAAAAGAAAATAGAAGAAAGGATGAAATGCAGGCAGATTTGTTTTGTGTTTGGTAAAAAGTATGAGAAGAAGTGGTATTTTGATGGCAGTGTCCAGTATTCCTTCTGCGTATGGGATAGGTGCTTTTTCTAAGGAGGCATACCGTTTTGTGGATTTTTTGAAAGAGGCTGGGCAGAAGCTGTGGCAGATTCTGCCGCTGGGACCTACAGGGTATGGTGATTCACCCTATCAGTCTTTTTCGACTTTTGCGGGCAATCCGTATTATATTGATCTGGAAAGGCTGGAGGAGGAGGGCTTGCTGGATAAGGGAGAGGCGATGAAGAGTGATTTTGGCAGCCATCCTGAGTATGTTGACTATGAGAAAATTTACCTTTCGCGTTTTGAAGTTCTTAAGAAAGCATTTGAGCGTTTTCGGGCTTCGATGCGTCCAGCATACAATGAATTTTTGAGAGATAACGCGGAGTGGCTGGAAGATTATGCTCTCTATATGGCAGTAAAGAATCAATTTGATGGAAAAAGTTGGCTGGAATGGGATGAGGATATTAAGCTGCGCACCCCAGAGGCCATGGAGCGTTACAGAACAGAGCTTAAGGATGAAATTGCATTTTATCAATTTCAACAGTATGAGTTTAAAATGCAGTGGTTGGAATTAAAGGGCTATGCAAATCAGAGAGGGATTCAGATTGTTGGAGATATTCCAATCTATGTTGCCTTGGACAGTGCAGATACCTGGGCGCACAAGGA
>CAMUFS010000309.1 GCA_947088195.1 uncultured Clostridia bacterium | reverse complement strand
AGGATTCGAAAGAAGCGCGGAGGGCAATCTTTGAGTACATAGAAGGGTGGTATAACCTTTCAACTTTTTTTGTCCAAAGTATTGACATAAGTCCAAACAGGGCAGACCAAGAAAAAGTGATGAAAAATGATGAATATGTTCTTGACAAGTAGCAACAGGCGTAATGTATAAGTATATCTTGCCATAACTACTCACCTTTCGAGAAAAAAAGCTTCCCAGCTTTCCAGAAAGCTCTATCACATCTAACTCTTTACTAATTATTCAATGATAATAGCCACACGACCAAACTCTACTGTACATCCACTTCACAAATTAATGCTTTTAGCAATCTACGTTACAATAAGATTCTGAAAATAATATCATAATTCTGCTTATAAACTGCGATTATATAGCTCGAATCAAATTGTTCATTTCTTTAATATATAAACCAACATTTTGGGGCAAGTGAGCATCGGATGCTGTTAAAATCGGCACATTATACTTTACCATACATTCCAACATATTAGGATTCATTCCCAACTGTTTATCACCATAGTTAATTGCCAATCCACTGCTTTCTTCTATATACATGTTATTTGAGCAAAGTGCCTGTGCAAGCTGTGAATAAATATGTTGGTAATCCTTTTGTGGATATGCCCCATAGCATTGCAATGACTGTGGATGTGCCAAGCCTGAAAATAAGCCACTATTAATTAACGACAGCATAAGTGTATAATATCTTTCATAAAGCTCATCTATATCATAATCATTCTTGTCCCATCGCTGCCTCAAATGACTGAATGCCCAGCCATCAATAAAATGGATTGATCCAACTAAAAAGTCAAAAGGATACATTTGCTTAATTTGGGCAACATCCATTTCATGCTCTGGGGAGTAACATACCTCCAGACCAAATTTTAAATGTATAGGGAAATCTATATGTTTTAATTTTTCTATGTAATCTATATAATCTTTTAGAGGACGCGCCTGACTCCATTTTTTCTGATACCAATTCTTCTGATATTCATTATACATAGACATTTCGTTATATATATTATGACATTCTTTGAAAATATGGGTATGTTCCAAAAAGAAAATCTCGTCTATATTTCTTTTTATGGCATAATCAATAAACTGCTCTATCCATTCTATCGTATAATCCCCTTTTTCCAGATGAACATGTGCATCAATCATATAAGATTTCCTCCTTCCATGCCGCAATCTCTGAAAATAATTTTTCCATATCAATTTTTGAGAAATCTGTGGTATCAACTTTAATCTGTTTTTCATTGACTAAAAAAGTATCAAATCCTCTTTGTTCTATTCCATATACATAATTTTCATAAGAAATAGATGTTGTCCTTAGCACCTCTTTCCCCTTCTTTTCTGGATAACAGTCATTTACAACATGTCCTCTGTGCCTGTCAGGACTGCTTTCCCGTTCCAGAAAACGCTGATAAATCACTCTGTAATCTCCAGTCAATGTAATTATCAATACAGAATATTGATATTGCTCTAAAAGATTTTTAATTCCAGGTTCTGAGGAATATTCAAAATTATTCTCTAAAATAAAAGCTTGCCCTGCTTTCATAAGCTGCTCTACGACATAATACATAATTTCCATGCTGGCAACTCCAAGATTTACTTTTTCCTTTCTTGACTGAAAACCAACATTGTCAAATAGAATTTCTTTCATTGCATCCTTTGAAATAATGGGCAGCTTCAACCTTTCTGCTATCGTTTTTGCCATAGTACTTTTTCCTGCTGCTGGAATCCCTGTCACTAATATACAATACATTCGTTATACTCCTTTCATATCAACGGTTACTATAACCACTCCGAGTTCTTTTGCCTGTATTAAAAAATCCTCAGATATATTACTATCTGTAATCAGTAAATCATACTCTTTTATCTGACATACACAATGAATGGAATTTTTTCCTATCTTCTTAGATGGATATAACCCAATATTCACCCTGCTGTTTCTCATAACAGCCTTCCCAAATTCCACCCCGGCAGGATCATGAATGGAAGCTCCAAAATCCAAGGATAACGCTGTATGTGACAAAAATGCTTTATCCATTCGAATATTTTTTACCATTTGAATGGTATAAAAATCATGACAGTGACCGCGGTGGGACATCTCACCTCCCAATAAAATAACGGATATATTCATTTTTTTTCGCAGCACCTCTGCAATAGTAATAGAATTTGTCAATACTGTAAGCTCTGCATCTTCCGGCAAATTTTCAGCCATATAATATCCAGCCAAAGATGTAGTAATATAAATGACATCCTTGTTCTCAATATACTGAATGGCTCTTTTAGCAACTGCCAGATAGTCAATCTGTATTTCTTTTATATCGATTGGATTATAGGTTGGCGTGGGATAAATTTCTTTTGGATTGACTGCAATAGCGCCTCCATGTGTTCTCTGTAGTAATCCCTTACTTTCCAATACCCTTAAATCCCGCCTTGCACAAT
The DNA here is from genome assembly GCA_947088195.1 of uncultured Clostridia bacterium. GTDB lineage: Bacteria > Bacillota > Clostridia > Lachnospirales > Lachnospiraceae > RGIG8607. The sequence goes on along the minus strand of CAMUFS010000309.1, from coordinate 1,238 downwards.
CCGCAGAAATCTGATATAATTCCTGAATTTCTGATACTAATATTCGCCCTGTTTCATTGATTTTTTTTATTATATCCTTTTGACGTTCTTCCATAAACATAATAAATACCTCATTTACGTGATTATAATTTTTTATTCTTATTTATAAGTTATTATACTTGTTTTATCCAGTTTATGCAAGCTTTTTTTGTTATATCTCTACTTCCGCCACATTACCCTTGTAAACCTGTATGAGATTAGCTGAACAAAAAGAAAATGAAGATTCTAAAAATGGAAAACCTCTTACTAATTTAGGTTAAACTTAGAAATTGACAAATAAAACTTTCAGAGTTATAATAATCAAAAAATAACAGAGGAAAGAAAAACTATGCTGAATTTACATTCTTCAAAAATGTATATGTACTTGTATTACGGACGTATCTGTTTGTAACCATCAGAATTGCCTGGGTTGCAGACGATAGGTCTTTTAATCCAGTGCATATTTTCAGCTATTTTTTGAATTTTATTAGATAGTACGCACTGGATTTATATTCAGTGCGTTTTGTTTTTCCAGAAAGGAGATTAGTATAAAATCAAAAATAGTGTTCAGGAACTAGATAGCGGATTACAAACTTAAAAAATTTAGAAAGAGAGAATAAACTATGGTACGAATTGCAGAGTTAGCAGATTTAGAACAAATTAATCGCTTGAGAAAGCAAGTAAATGATATTCATGTGGAAAACAGACCAGATATATTTAAAGCAGGGTTTAGTCAAGAGCTTCAGGATCATGCAGCGGAAATGATAAATGCAGCAAATAAAGACATACTTCTCTGTGAACGTGACGGAATCCTATGCGGAATCCTATGTGCTGAATGTATTTACCGAAAAGAATCTCCTTTTAACAAAGAACATTGCTTTTACCATATTGAAGAGATCGTGGTTGACGAGAAGTACCGGCGGCAAGGAGTGGCCACTGAGCTGATGGATTTTGCCAAAAGTGAAGCAAAAAGGCTTGAAATGCCACGGATCGTATTAGATGTTTGGACGTTTAACGAAAACGCACTTGCTTTTTATGAGAGTGTTGGAATGCATACATTCAGACAATGGATGGAGATGGATGTATAGTTATGGCTTATTTGTAATAGGAGAATCCTGTTCGAGATAGGTTCACCCAGAGAATTGGCCATAGTCCTCTGTCACCCCGCTCCCGCTTAGTTCAAAACGTAGCGGACGCTAAGCTCGTTTAAGACCTCGCTA
>CAMUFS010000308.1 GCA_947088195.1 uncultured Clostridia bacterium | reverse complement strand
ACTTTCAAAGCTATCACTAGAGGAAATACAGCGAATTTAACTAATCTATATTAAAGGGTGATAAGGATGGAATATTATGTAAAGTCTGTAATTCCAATAATTAAGATGAATTATGATAAATTTACTGCTGTGGAGAAGAGTATCGCAGATTTTTTTATTCAAAATCAAGAAAAGGTAGATCTGTCCTCGAAGGCCATTTCTGACCGTCTGTATGTGTCGGAGGCATCCCTATCCCGATTTGCGCAGAAATGTGGCTATCGGGGATACAGGGAATTTGTGTATCAGTATGAAGTGACTTTTGTGGAGAAAAAGGAATCCATGACAGGAAATACCCGCATGGTTTTAAATGTGTATCAGGAGCTTTTGAATAAGACCTACAGTGTTGTGGATGAGGAACAGATTGCCCGCATTGTGCAGTATATAGGAAATGCAAAGAGAGTGACCGTGTGTGGGCGGGGTAGCTCAGGTCATGCCGCAGCCGAGATGGAGATGCGGTTTATGCGCATTGGTGTGAATATAGATTCCTTGAGAGACAGTGATCTGATGCGTATGCAAGCAATTTTTCATGATAAGGGCAGCCTTGCTTTTGGGATTAGCATCAGTGGTGAGACCGAGGAGGTTCTCTATTTTCTTAAGGAGGCTTACCGGAGAAGCGCAAAGACAGTCCTTCTCACAGCGAAAAAATCAGATGCATTCTATGAATTTTGCAATGAGGTTGTACTTATGCCGTCTCTTCGTTATCTGAATCAAGGCAATGTCATCTCGCCTCAATTTCCGATTCTTCTTATGCTAGATATTATCTATTCCTGTTATTCCGGGCTTGATAAGGGAAAGAAGGAGTATATGCATGACAATACGCTGCGTGCTCTTGCCGACGGAAAAGGAGCGTCGGGGCACGCGCAGGATGGGAGGAGCTTATAGTGATTATTAAGAATGCGGTAATTTATACGGAAGAGCAAAATTTTGAAAAAGGTGATATTTGTATTAGCAATGGTGTGTTTTCTCATAGTGCAGAGGATGCAGAAGTATTTGACGCTGCGGGCTGTTATGCTGTGCCGGGCTTGATTGATCTGCATTTCCATGGTTGTCAGGGATATGATTTCTGTGATGGGACTATGGAGGCAGTGGAGCGGATTGCAGAATATGAGGCATCTGTGGGTGTGACAGGGATTGCTCCCGCCACAATGACACTTCCGGTGGAAGAGCTTAAGAAGATTCTCTCCGTAGGTGCAGAGTATAAAACAAAAACAGAAGTTACAGCTCACAATATAAAAGCTGATCTGCTTGGCATCAATATGGAAGGGCCATTTATCAGTAAAGTGAAAAAAGGAGCGCAGGATCCAGAGCATATTATTCCATGTAGTGTAAAGATTGCAGAAGAATTTTTGGAGGCATCCAAGGGTCTGGTAAAGTTTATTGGAATAGCGCCAGAGGATAATCCTGAGTACCTTGATTTTATCAATCAGATGAAGGGACGAGTGGATATTTCCCTTGCCCACACAAATGCGGATTATAAGACGGCTATGTCAGCTTTTCAGGCAGGCGCAAATCATGCCGTACATTTATTTAATGCCATGCCATCTTTTCACCATAGAGATCCCGGTGTGATAGGCGCTGTGGTGGATAGCAGTCATGTATATGCAGAGCTAATCTGCGATGGCGTGCATATTCATCCTGCAATGGTTCGAGCAACCTTTGCTATGTTGGGGAAAGATCGAATTGTATTTATCAGTGATAGTATGAGAGCAACGGGTATGCCAGATGGAAGATACACATTAGGCGGACTGGATGTGGAAGTAAAAGGAAAAAAAGCAGTGCTAGTGTCAGATGGTGCGCTTGCCGGATCAGCATCAACCTTAATGGATTGTGTGAGAACGGCTGTCAAGGAGCTTGGGGTGCCATTGGAGACAGCGATTGCCTGTGCCACAGCCAACCCAGCCAAATGTCTTGGTGTTTATGATGAAAGAGGCTCTATCAGCGTAGGAAAGAAGGCAGATATGGTGCTGCTTGATCAAGAATTAAAGATTCGGGCAGTAATAAAGGATGGCTATTGTTCAAAAAAATCAATTTGTGATTGACATTGAACGAACAGAGTGCTATTATGTTCATATAATAAATTTAAATATAAAAAGTGAACATGAGGTATTCTATTATGAAAGTACAAACAAATAAAAATTTACAGAAAAAGCCTTTGGATGGCATTGACTGGGGCATTACTTTGGCGCCGCTGTTGATTATATTAGTAATTTCAGCGGCGCTGATGCTGGTGCCAAATCAATCGAAGCAGATTATTACCATATTAAGAAGCTTCTTTGTCAATGATCTGGGCTTTTTTTATATTTTGTTGGGGCTTGGTATATTGGGACTGGCGATCTGGCTGGCATTTTCCAGATTTGGCCAGATTCAGCTTGGCAAAAGAGAAAAACCATTATACTCTAATTTTAAATGGGGTGCGATGATCTTTACCTCCACTATGGCGGCAGATATTCTCTATTGGTCCTTGATAGAGTGGGGATATTATTATGATGCTTCCCCGTTTGCTATGGAACATATGACACTGGCACAAAAACAAGATATGGCATCTGCCTACCCGCTGTTTCACTGGGGGCCAATTCCATGGGGATTTTACATACTGCCAGCGGTGGCGTATGCCTATATGATGTTTGTAAAGAAAAGACAAAGACAATCCTTGTCAGAAGCGTGTCGTTCTGTGCTCGGAAAACATACAGACAAATTTCCGGGACGTTTTATTGATGTATTTGCTATTGTGGGACTGCTTGCGGGCACAGCAACAACATTTTCCACAGCTACACCACTTTTGTCACAGGCGCTTGCCTATCTATTACACACAAAGGTGACACCACTTCTATCTATTGTTGTACTTTTGGTTATCGGGTTAGTATTTAGCGCAGCGGTTTTGTGGGGAATGAAGGCAATATCCCATCTGGCAGATATATGTGTGGGGATATTTTGTTTGCTGCTTGCAATCTTTATGTTTGGCGGACCAAAGATCTATATGATAGAGACAGGAATTACAGCGATCGGCACAGTAATACAGAATTTTTTCCAGATGTCCACATGGATGGACCCTTTGCGTGTATCCTCTACAGGGGGAAATGGTTTTCCGCAGGACTGGACGATCTTTTATTGGGCATACTGGATTGCATGGTTTGTGGCGACGCCATTTTTTATTGCAAGGATCTCTGAAGGGCGGACAATTAAACAGACCGTGCTTGGAGGATTATCCTGCGGGCTTTTGGGGACATGGACATCTTTTATTATTTTTGGAAGTTATGGATTATATCAACAGACACATGGTGTCCTTGATGTAGCTGGAGCTCTGGCAGAAGGTACGGCCGCATCTGACATGATTCTTTCTATATTTCTCACACTTCCTACAGGATGGCTGCCCAATGTTGCGCTGGTTGTTTTAATTATAGCAATGGTGGCGTTCTATTCTAGTACCTTTGATGCGATTACGCTGGTGGTGGCAGGTTATTCGGAAAAGGATGTCAAGAGGGTGGAAGAGCCGAGAAAGGGACTTCGCATTTTCTGGGCAATGGTGTTTTTGATGTTGCCGATCGCGCTGTTATTTTCAGAGAGCACATTGTCCATGTTGCAGACAATATCCATAATTGCGGCATTTCCATTAGGGTTGATTATGATGTTGATTGTATATAGCTTTTTTAAGGAGCTGCGTGAGGATAATAGGAAATAAAGTTGTATGTAAGAA
>CAMUFS010000307.1 GCA_947088195.1 uncultured Clostridia bacterium | reverse complement strand
CTTGCTTCTGAGAAGACCGCCGGGGCGTGAGGCATATCCGGGAGACGTGTTCTATCTTCATTCCAGATTGCTTGAGAGGGCAGCTAGATTGTCCGATGAGCTGGGAGGAGGATCTTTGACAGCACTTCCAATTATTGAAACGCAGGCAGGGGATGTATCGGCCTATATTCCCACTAATGTTATCTCCATTACAGATGGCCAGATCTATCTGGAAACAGAGATGTTTAATGCAGGCTTCCGCCCTGCTGTCAATGCGGGACTTTCTGTGTCTCGTGTAGGTGGTGCGGCGCAGATCAAGGCAATCAAAAAGATTGCAGCTCCTATCCGTGTCGAGCTGGCACAGTACAGAGAGCTTGCTGCATTCTCGCAGTTTGGGTCTGAGCTGGATGCTGACACAAAGGAGAAGCTGGCACAAGGTGAGAGAATTAGGGAGATGTTAAAGCAGCCTCAGTATAAGCCAATGCCAGTAGAATATCAGGTTATGATTATCTATGCTGCGACCAAGAAATATTTGCTTGATGTGAAGGTCGAGGATGTGCAGAGATTTGAGAAGGAGCTGTTTGAGTTTATTGACACAAAGTATCCTGAGATCCCTGCAGGAATTAGAGATACAAAGCAGCTCAGTGAAGAAGCAGAGAATAAGTTAGTAAAAGCGATTACGGAATTCAAGAAAGAATTTAAGTAGAAAAGGGTGATATCATGGCGTCAATGAGAGATATTCAAAGACGTAAAACGAGTATACAAAGTACCGGACAGATAACGAAAGCCATGAAGCTGGTTTCTACCGTAAAGCTGCAAAAGGCAAAAACGAAAGCGGAGCATACCAAGCCGTATTCAGATGCCATGTATGCAACAATCTCTGAGATGCTTTCAAGGTCTTCTAATATTGATCACCCATATTTAAAAAAGGGAAGCTCAGATAAGAAGGCTGTTATTGTCATTACTTCTAATCGTGGACTGGCAGGCGGTTATAACACCAATATTACAAAGCTGCTCACAAATGGGTCGATTCCCAAGGAACAGATACAGGTTTACGCCATAGGAAGAAAGGGAAAGGACATTCTGGCAAGGCGTGGCTATCAGATCACAGCAGATTACTCGGATGTGATCAATGAGCCACTTTACCAAGATGCGAGGGAGATAGGCAAAAAGGTATTGGATGCCTTTACGCAGAATGAGATTGGAGAGATCTATCTTGCCTACACCTCTTTTAAGAATACGGTAAGCCACGAGCCAAAGCTTATCAAGCTTCTTCCGATTGAGATAGAAAAGAAAGATTCCGCTCAGGATCGGCAGATTCCGATGAATTATGAGCCGGAGGAAGAGGAAGTTCTTGACGAGATTATTCCTAAATATGTGTGCAGCCTGATATATGGCGGCTTGATTGAGGCGGTTGCCAGTGAGAATGGTGCGAGAATGCAGGCGATGGATTCTGCGACAAGCAATGCAGAGGAAATGCTCGCCGATTTGTCGCTTAAGTATAACCGTGCAAGACAGAGCTCCATCACACAAGAGCTGACGGAGATTATTGCTGGTGCAGAGGCTATAAACTAGAAGAAGGAGTGATGAAATGGCAGAGTTAAATGTCGGTAAGATTACGCAGATTATCGGCGCGGTTCTCGACGTAAAATTTACAGAGGGAAAACTGCCCGAAATCAATGAAGCGATTAAGATAGAAACAAAGAATCAGGGTACTTTAGTGGTGGAGGTATCTCAGCATCTGGGAGATGACACAGTGCGCTGTATTGCGATGGGACCTACCGATGGTCTTGTCAGAGGAATGGATGCTGTGGCGACGGGAGCGCCAATCACAGTTCCTGTAGGAGAGAACACACTTGGCCGTATGTTTAATGTGTTGGGAAATCCGATTGACAATCTTCCTGCACCGGAGGATGTGGAGCATTATCCAATTCACAGACAGGCACCATCTTTTGAGGAGCAGTCAACCTCCACAGAGATGCTGGAGACTGGAATTAAGGTTGTAGACCTTCTTTGTCCTTACCAGAAGGGTGGTAAGATTGGACTATTTGGAGGAGCCGGTGTAGGAAAGACCGTACTTATTCAGGAGCTAATTCGTAATATTGCGACGGAGCATGGTGGATATTCGGTATTTACCGGTGTAGGCGAGCGTACCCGTGAAGGTAACGATCTTTACTATGAGATGAAGGAATCTGGCGTTATCAGCAAAACTACCATGGTGTTCGGTCAGATGAATGAGCCGCCGGGAGCCAGAATGAGAGTGGGACTTACTGGACTTACAATGGCAGAATATTTCCGTGATAAGGGCGGAAAAGATGTGCTTTTATTTATTGATAATATTTTCCGTTTTACACAGGCAGGTTCTGAGGTTTCTGCTCTGCTTGGACGTATGCCCTCCGCGGTAGGTTATCAGCCTACGCTGCAGACAGAGATGGGAGCCTTACAGGAGCGCATCACTTCCACCAAGAACGGTTCTATCACATCTGTGCAGGCCGTTTATGTACCTGCAGATGACTTGACAGACCCAGCGCCGGCAACTACCTTTGCTCATCTGGACGCGACGACAGTATTGTCACGTTCCATTGTGGAGCTTGGTATTTATCCGGCAGTAGATCCACTGGAATCCACCTCAAGAATCTTAGATCCAAGAATTGTTGGAGAAGAGCACTATAAGGTAGCTAGAGGTGTGCAGGAGATTCTGCAAAGATACAAGGAACTGCAGGATATTATTGCAATTCTTGGTATGGATGAGTTGTCCGAGGAGGATAAGCTTACTGTGGCGAGAGCCAGAAAGATACAGCGTTTCCTGTCCCAGCCATTCTTTGTGGCAGGACAGTTCACTGGCATGGAAGGAAAATATGTTCCAATCAGTGAGACAATACAGGGCTTTAAAGAAATTCTGGACGGAAAGCATGACGAAATTCCTGAGAGCTATTTCTTAAATGCTGGCAATATTGATGATGTTCTTGCAAGATGCAAATAAGCTATCATGGGAAATGAGGGAAGAGTGAGAAATGGCTGAATTATTTCAACTACAGATTATATCCCCAAACCGTATTTTCTATGATGGGCAGGTGTCCATGGTGGAGATGAATACCGGGGAGGGACAGATAGGTGTCTATGCGAGGCATCTTCCCGTCACTACGACACTGGAGCCCGGAATTGTGAAGATTCATGAGGAGGGTTCCGTTCGGGAGGCAGCAGTACATGCCGGCTTTGCTGTGATTTTGCAGGATAAGGTGACTCTGATGGCAGAAGTGGCAGAGTGGCCGGAGGAGATAGACATAAATCGTGCAGAGGAGGCAAGAATCCGCGCAGAGCGAAGGCTGAGCACCAACGAGCCAAATTTGGATGTAGCCAGAGCTGAGCTTGCGCTTCGTCGTTCCCTGACACGAATTGAGCTGTCAAAGCACAGATAAGCATACCATACAAAAGCATAGAGAATAAGAATCAAATGGGATACACCATGCATATACTGATTGTAAAACAGTCAGGAGTGAGCATGGTGTATTATTCTAATAATCATAAAGTTCATACAATGGATAACAGTCAGCTAGAGATGGGTGAGCCCATGAAAACCAAGCGCGGTGCTCCAGTTCCTTATTATATGGCATTTCCAATGAATGACGGGCTGGAGGTCGAGGAAGAGAATCAGCGCGATTTTGAATATATGAGACAGCTTTATCCAGAAAAGATAAAGCATATTTTGTCTGTAATAGAAGAAGAGTGCGATAAATTGGAGTATGAAGGCAGCATAATGTTTG